>JACQXP010000081.1 GCA_016208645.1 Candidatus Methylomirabilota bacterium
CGGCGTGAGCGTCCGGGACTCAAGCGATGGCGGTGCAGACGGAACCCACTCCTCCCGGTGTGGCAGCGGCCGAGGCAACGGTCCTCATGTTTCTCGTCGCGGGCAAGCAGTTCGCCGTGGACCTGGACCGGGTGCAACAGATCCTGGAATACCAGCCGCCCACCCGGACGCCGCGGCGCCCGCCCAATGTCGAGGGGATCATCCGGCACAAGGGGCGCTACCTCCCCCTGGTCAGCCTGCGGCGGCGCCTGGGGGTGGAGGAGCCGGGGTCCACCAGTTCGGCGATCCTGCTGCTCTCGAGCATCGGCCGGGATCCCCTGGTGGGCTTGACGGTGGATCAGGTCCTGCGCGTGTTGCTGTTGGCGCCGGACAAGCTCCCGCCGCCTCCACCGCGGGTCTTCGGCATCCGGGTCGAGTTCATCCGGGGCGTAGGGAACGCGGGGGGACGCCCCGTCGTGTGGCTGGATGTGGTGAAGCTCTTGACGTCGGATGAGCCCATCACCTTGCTCGCCTAGCCCGGCGGGGCAAGACGCCCCCACCGGAAGCGCTGCGCGGGTGTCCAAGGCCGAATCGAACGGACGCAAGGGCCTCGGTCGGGAGGAACGCATGGCCGCTCGGATCCTGGTCGCGGATGACAGCGTGACGATCCAGAAGGTCGTGGAGCTGACATTCAGCAAAGAGAACTTCACGCTCGTCCAGGCGCGGAGCGGCGAGGAGGCCATCCGCAAGGCCAAGGAGGTGCGACCGGACCTGGTGCTGCTGGACCTGGTGATGCCGGACAAGAATGGGTACGAGGTCTGTGCCGCCCTGCGGGCGGATCCCGTGCTGTCCAAGGTTCCCATCATCCTGCTGACCGGGACGTTCGACGCCTACGACAAGGAGCAGGGAGCCAAGGCGGGCGCGAATGATTTCGTCACCAAGCCATTCGAGTCGCAGGTGCTGATCGGCAAGGTGAAGCAGCTGCTGTTCGCCAAGACGGTGGACATGGGGAGCGCCCCTGCGGCACCCGCCCCGGCCAAGGAGGCGGTTCGCCCGGCCCCCGCTGCCGCGCCGGCGCCCCCGGGGCCCAGGACCCCCGCCCCGCCCGCACGAGGGGTCACACCCCCCCCGGCCCCGGCACGGGCGGCCACGCCGTCGCCACCCCCCGTCGCCACCCCCCCTTCGCCCCCACATGCGGAGGCGATCCGCCCGGCCCCGGCATCCCTGGACGCGGGTGCCCCGCCGAAGCCCGCGCCTCCCGAGATGCCGAGGGGGATCGCCCTGCCGGAGCGGCCCGCGCCGCCGACGCCGTCCTCCCCGCCGAGCGTCGAGCCGATATTCGAACTACCTCCGCCGACGGAGGAGATCTCGCAGGATCGCCTGTGGCAGGCGCTGGATACCACGCCGTCTGCTGCGGCCCGCGGGGGGCCGGAAGACCTGGGCGAGTTGAGCCTGGAGGACCTCTCCACCCTCCCGCTGCCGCCCTCGACCGAGTTGCCCCCGACGGGGTTGCCGTCCCTGGACCTCGAATCCCTCGACCAGCAGCCGGCCGGCGCGCCCCCCCCGGCAGCCGCGCCGGCCCGCGCCACCGAGGGGGGGGCGGCCCCGCTTCCCGAGAGCCTCTCGCTGGAAGAGCTGCTGTCGCCGGGTCCGGCGGTCTCCTCCCCGCTCGCGGGTCTGGAACCCGTCGAGCTGGAACCGACGCCGGATCAGCCGGTCTTCGATCTGACGGCCGAGATGGAGGCCCCGTCGCTGCCCCTGGTGGAAGTGGGGACGGGCGAGCCGCCGTCGCTCTCCGTCGAGGATCTCCTGCGTCCGGTGGAGGCCGCGCCGGCCGAGCCGGGCAGCGGGGGGCTTCCCGAGCTGGATCTGGAGCCGCTCTCCGGACTCGAGCCGGTGGAGGCCCCTTCGGAAGGGGATCTTTTGAGCGCGGCTGCCCCGCTGGACCTTGAGACATTTTCTCCGACCCCACAGGTGGAGGCGGAGACGATCACCCCCGAGGCGGGATTGCCGGAGATGGCCCTGCCGGAGGTGCGCCTGCCGGTAGAGCCTCCCCCGGCCCCGCCCCTCGCCCGCGCCACGGAGGCCATGCTTCCGGCGGCCGCGCCGGTGTCACTCCCCGGCGGGCTCGAGGGGCTGGCCCCGGAGATGGCGGCGATGCGCCAGGCGGTCACCGAGCGCGTGGCGCACGAACTGGCCCGGGACCTCAGCGACAAGCTGCTCGAACGGATCGAGCGGATCGTGTGGGAGGTGGTCCCGGATCTCGCCGAGATCCTGATCACCAAGGAGATCGAGCGGATCCGGGCCCTGGCGGAAGGCAAGCAATCCTCCTGAGTGTGGACGCCGAACAACGGGGATGCTGCCCTCCCTGCGAGGGCGGCGTCCCCGTTCTGCTTGGGAGCATGGGATGACCGACAGTCGCGACGTGCCTGCCGCCAAGGGTTTCGCATCCCCCGAGCCGGGGCCGCCGGCGAAGCAGGGCTACGATCCCCGCGGGGTGGAGGAGCGCTGGTACCAGTTCTGGGAGGAGCGGGGCCTGTTCCGCGCCGACGAGACCTCGGCCGCGCCGCCTTACTGCATCGTCATCCCCCCGCCCAACGTGACGGGCTCCCTGCACATGGGGCACGCCCTGAACAACACCCTCCAGGATATCCTGATCCGCTGGCACCGGATGCTGGGGGACAACACGCTCTGGATGCCCGGCACGGATCACGCCGGCATCGCGACCCAGAACGTCGTGGAGCGCCAGCTCCAGCAGGAGGGCCTCAGCCGGGATCAGCTCGGCCGGGAGGCGTTCATCCAGCGCGTCTGGCGCTGGAAGGATGCCTCGGGCGGGACCATCATCCGCCAGCTCAAGCGCCTGGGGGCCTCCTGCGACTGGGCGCGGGAACGCTTCACCATGGACCCGGGCCTGTCGGAGGCGGTGAAGGAGGTCTTCTGCCAGCTCTACGAGGGCGGCCTCACGTACCGGGGCGACTACATCATCAACTGGTGTCCCCGCTGCCGGACGGCGCTCTCGGACCTGGAGGTGGAATACCAGGAGCGGGACGGCAAGCTCTGGCACATCCGGTACCCCCTGGCCTCCGGCAATGGCGAGGTGGTGGTGGCGACGACCCGGCCCGAGACCATGCTAGGGGACACGGCCGTGGCGGTGCATCCCGATGACCAGCGCTATGCCCGGCTGGTGGGGCAGCGGGTCATCCTCCCCCTCGTGGACCGGGAGATCCCGGTCATCGCCGATGGCTACGTGGACCAGGCCTTCGGCACCGGCCTGGTGAAGGTGACGCCCGCGCACGATCCCAAGGACTTCGAATGCGGCCTGCGCCACAGCCTCCCCCAGATCAAGGTCATCGCGGATGACGGCCGCATGAACGAGAACGCCGGGAGCTACCGGGGCCTAGACCGGTTCGCCTGCCGGGACCGGGTCGTGAAGGACCTGCAGCGCCTCGGCCTCCTCACGAAGGTGGAGGACCATCGCCACGCCGTGGGGCACTGCTACCGGTGCCAGACGGTGGTGGAGCCGACCCTGTCGCGCCAGTGGTTCGTGCGCATGCGGCCGCTGGCCGAGCCGGCCATCCGGGCGGTGGAGACGGGGCGGATCCGGATCATCCCCCCGCAGTGGGAGCGGACCTATTACGAGTGGATGCGGAACATCCGGGACTGGTGCGTGTCCCGCCAGATCTGGTGGGGGCACCGGATCCCGGCCTGGTACTGCGATCCCTGCGGGGAGACCATCGTCTCCCGGACCGTCCCCGCGGCCTGCCCGCGCTGCGGGAAGGGGGACCTGCGTCAGGAGACCGACGTCCTGGACACCTGGTTCAGCTCGGGCCTGTGGCCCTTCTCCACCCTGGGCTGGCCCGAGCGGACGCAGGCGCTCCGCGTCTACTACCCGACCGCCTGCCTGGTGACGGGCTTCGACATCCTGTTCTTCTGGGTGGCCCGGATGATCATGCTGGGCCTCCGCTTCATGGGGGACGGCCCCTTCCGCGAGGTGGTCATCCACGGCCTGATCCGGGACGAGCAGGGCGAGAAGATGTCCAAGACGCGGGGCAACGTCATCGACCCGCTGCACGTGATCCACGGCGCCACCCTGGAGGAGCTGCTGGCGGGCGCCCGGGCCGGCGGGGCGCCGCCCGCGGCCCTGGAGAGCATCCGGCGACAGTACCCCGAGGGGTTCCCGGCCTTCGGGGCGGACGCCCTGCGGTTCACGCTGGCCGCGCTGGCGAGCCAGGGGAGCGACGTCAAGCTTTCCGTCAAGCGCATCGAAGGCTACCGGTTCTTCTGCAACAAGATCTGGAATGCTTACCGGTTCGTGGCCACCCACCTTCGCGAAGCGGAGAGCGGGGTAACGGGCCTGGGGGACCTCGCGCTGACGCTGCCGGATCGCTGGATCCTCAGCCGGCTCACGGAGGTGATCCAGGGGGTTACGGACGCGCTGCGGGCGTACCGGTTCAACGACGCC
>JACQXP010000082.1 GCA_016208645.1 Candidatus Methylomirabilota bacterium
GGCGATCGCTCTTGACAGTTGTTCCAAGACGCCACGCGCTTTTTCTCCGGGGGGGTCAACAGCCCGGTGCGAGCCTTCCGGTCCGTGGGTGGCGAGCCCTTCTTCGTCGCGCACGCCAGCGGCAGCCGGATCACCGATGCGGACGGCCGAAGTTACATCGACTACGTCGGATCCTGGGGGCCTATGATCCTCGGCCACGCGCACCCGCGCGTGGTGGCCGCCATCCAGAAGGCGGCCGAGGCCGGCACGAGTTACGGCGCGCCCACGGAGCTGGAGACGCGCCTGGCCCGGCTGATCCAGGCGGCCTTCCCCGGCATGGAGCGGATGCGCTTCGTGAGTTCCGGCACCGAGGCCTGCATGAGCGCCCTGCGGGTGGCGCGGGGATTCGCGCGACGTGACGCGATCGTGAAGTTCGAGGGCTGCTACCACGGCCACGCCGACAGCCTCCTGGTCAAGGCCGGGTCCGGCGCGCTGACCTTCGGCGTCCCGGACAGCCTGGGGGTCCCCGCGGATCTGGCCCGGCACACCCTGACGCTGCCGTACAACGACCCGGACGCGGTCCAGGCGATCTTTGCAAAGCGGGGGAAGGAGATCGCGGCCGTCATCGTGGAGCCGGTGGCGGGCAACATGGGGGTCATCCCGCCGCGGCCCGGGTTCCTGGCGGGCCTGCGCGAGGTCACGGCCCGCCACGGGGCCCTGCTCATCTTCGACGAGGTCATCACCGGCTTCCGCATCGCCTGGGGCGGGGCGCAGGAAACCTCGGGGGTGCGGCCGGACCTCACCTGCCTGGGAAAGATCGTGGGCGGCGGCCTCCCGGTCGGGGTGTACGGCGGGCGCGCCGACATCCTGGACCAGGTGGCGCCCCTGGGGCCCATCTACCAGGCGGGGACGCTGTCGGGGAACCCGCTGGCCATGGCGGCCGGCATCGAGACCCTGACGCTCCTCCAGGCGCCCGGCTTCTACGCCGACCTGGAGGCCAGGGGAGCGCGGCTGGCGGCCGGCCTGGCGCGGGCGGCGGCCGCGGCGCGACTGCCGGTGCAGACCAGCCGGGTCGGCTCCATGCTGACCACGTTCTTCACGGCGACGGCCGTCACCGACTACACGACAGCCAAGACAGCGGACACCACGCGCTACGGCGCCTTCTTCCGCGCCATGCTGGAACGCGGGATCAGCCTGGCGCCCTCGCAATTCGAGGCCGCCTTCATCTCGGCGGCCCACACGCCCGACGACCTGGACGCGACGATCGCGGCGGCACGGGAGGCCTTCGGCCTTGTGGCCGGGTGATAACCAATGACCAATCCAGAATAGGCTGGATGTGACCGCTGGTGGCCGCGCGCATCGTCGGCACCCCATTGGTCATTGAAAATTGGTCATTGGTCATTTCGACGGAGGGAGCATGGAACCGCTGGCCAGCTCACGACGGGGCTTTGTCAACTTTCTCCTGGGGAGCGGGTTCGGGGCCATGGCCGTCTGGATGCTGTATCCGGTCCTCCGGTACCTGATCCCGCCCAAGAGCGGCGAGCCGACCATCGCCAGCGTCCCGGTCCCGTGGAAGCCCGCCGAGATCAAGGCCAACTCGGGCCGCATCTTCAAGTTCGGGAGCCAGCCCGGAATCCTCGTCAAGACCCCGGCCGGTGAGCTTCGGGCCTTCACGGCAATCTGCACCCACCTGGCCTGCACCGTCCAGTACCGGGAAGAGAAGCAGGACATCTGGTGCGCCTGCCACAACGGCATCTACGA
>JACQXP010000083.1 GCA_016208645.1 Candidatus Methylomirabilota bacterium
CATGGGTTCACGGATGACCCGGGCTCCGGCTGCTCGGGCCACCTCGGCCGTCCGGTCGGAACTGCCGTTATCCACCACGACAATCTCCGACACCAGATCGCGCGGGACTTCCCTCACGACCACCAGGATGGCGTCCTCTTCGTTCAGGGCCGGGATGATGACTGCGATTCGCATTCCCGCCCCTTTCGGTCAGCCCGCCCGCATGGTTCCTGCGCTGGAAAGCGGCCCGCCCGGGTGACCAGACAGGCGCTTCATGTCAAACCTCCTTGCCCGTGCAGAGCCATGGAGACCGGGCGCTATCCCGGCCTGCTTTTCGTGTTCAGCGGGAGCCCACTGGACGATTCTACCATTCGCCCGCCTGCCCATTTTGATGCCGCATCTGCCAAAGGGGTTCGCGAAATCCTCGCACCGACTCCCACCTGGCGGGCACCGCGGTCTATCGGCGGCGGCCCGGTCGTAGCAGAAGAGCCGAGGAGGTTTTGCCGTCCACTCAACGGCCGCCGCCGGGCCAGCACCCCTCAGGGTAGGGAGGCTGGCGCCGCCCCAGGCTGGCCGCGGGCTTCCGTTCTTGAATCGAGGGAAGGACGAGCCGCATCCAATTCTTCATGACACACGAGGAAGCCCCTCACGCGCGCCAGAAACGATTCGACCCCGCGTGCCACACCTGACCGACCGGTCTCCTGGTCCTTTTCGTTGGGAAGGGGATTCGCTTCCTGTGGCGCTTTGCCCGCGGCCTCGCCTCCCGGCTGATCACTCCCCAGGAAACACCGGCCGGTTCCAGTCGCTGGACCGGGACGTGACGATCTATGGCTCCCCCACCTGAAGACCTTCGGCCGCTTGACAGGCGCAGGCGTCTCACCATAGACTCCCGCCGGTCGTGCCCGTCGGGTCCGGCCGCTGCCCGGTGGTCCCGGGCGATGGCCTGGCCATCATGTCCCGTCTTGGGGGGTCGGGGTGGAGCGCGAAGCCGAGCGGAGCCTGATCCAGCGCCTGCGAAACGGTGATGCGAGTGCGCTTGAGATCCTGATGGGCCAGTACGCCTCTCGCCTCTATCGGCTGAGTTACGGGATCACCCGCAACGAGGCGGATGCGGAAGAGGTGGTCCAGGACGCCTTCCTGGCCCTGTTCAGCAAGATTGACACGTTCGAAGAGCGGGCCGGCCTCGGCACCTGGCTGTACCGGGTCGCCACCAACGCCGCCCTGATGAAGCGGCGAGGCAAACGGTCGGAGCACGAGGTGTCCCTGGAATCCATGCTCCCGCAGTTTCTCGCCGACGGGCATCGGGCCGGCGACCAGAGCCTGCTGATGGCCGATTGGTCGCAGAATCCCGAGGCCGCGCTTCGGTCCCAGGAGACGAGGGCGATCGTGAACCGGGCGATTGATGCCCTGCCCGAGCAATACCGCGCGGTGCTGATCCTCCGGGACATCGAGGGGCTGTCCAACGAGAAAGTCGCCGAGGCCCTGGGGGAATCGGTTGCCGCGGTGAAGTCCCGGGTGCACCGGGGACGCATGGCGTTCCGCGAAGAGCTGACCCGACTGTTCGGTCCCCGCCCCACCCAGGTGATCTGAGAGAGGATGGGCCGAGGGTCCGAAACCCGGAGCGGGCGGGAGAAAGATCCGAAAATGCTGACCTGCAGGGACGTCATCGAGGACTTCCTCGCCGACTACGTGGAGGGGACTCTCAGCTTCGGAGTCCGCGTGAAGGTCAAGCTACACCTGCTACTCTGTAGAGCGTGCATGGCCTACCTTCAGACGTACAAGAAGAGCCGGGACCTGTTCGGCCAGGCCAGCCAGGTGGAAATGCCCGAGGAGATGAAGGCCATCCTGCGCCGATTCCTGCTGGGCCATCTCCCAAAGAAGACCCCTTGACAGGGGCCGTGTGCGGCCCCCGGACGGTGGGACCGCGCATCCCTTGAAGGAGACGGCCAGGCTCCTCGGCGCCTTCTACGACGGGAAGCTTGGCGTCCTGCACGCCACCGGCTTCGTCGTGAAGCCGGACCGCACCATCGCAGTCGGTCAGTACAGCTCGGGACCGATCGGCCGCCTCGTGTGGCAAGACGTCCTGGGTCTCGTCCAGATCTACAATACTTCTTATAGTCAGGCAGAGCCAGTCGTCCGCAACTCGCCGATCCACGGTGCGGAGCGGTGAAGAGTGCACCGCGGCGGTCACCGTCGGTTCGTCCTCAATCGGGATCCCACTGACGATCAAGCGGCCCCCTGGCGCGAGTAACCTGGAGAGGATGGTGAGGAGCGGGCAGAGGGTCCTGGTGTCGAGGTTTGCCAGGACGAGGTCGAAGCGCCCAGCGGCTCCGAGGGCCTCGATTCCTCCTTGGAGAACGTGGACCCGACTTGTGCCCGCGGTGAGGGCGAGATTCTTCCTGGCGGCGTCGCATGCCTGCGGATCCGTATCAACGGCGACGACCCGCGCTGCCCCGAGGGACGCCGCGGCGATGGCGAGAATCCCGGTCCCCGTCCCCACGTCCAGAACCACCGGCCCCCCCTGGTCCTCGGGCCATCCATCCATGAACGCCTCGAGGGCTTCCAGGCACATCCGGGTCGTGGCGTGGTGGCCGGTGCCGAAGGCCATGGCTGGGTCAATCCGGACCACACGGCGGTTCTCGGGGAAAGGGCCATCCTCCCACGGGGGCGCGACGACCAGGTGCCTGCCGACGGGAAGCGGTTTGAAGTGCTTCTTCCAGTTCCGCCCCCAGTCCTCGACCGGGATCTCGAGGACCTCGATCGGTCCCTCCGCACCCGGAAGTCCCAGGGCTCCCAGCGAAGCCTGAAAGCGCTTCAGCCTCTCGACGAGCGCCCCGACGCGCAGCGACCCGGCAAAGCTCGCCCGGATGCGCATCCCGGACGGCTCGCCGGGCAGATCCTCCGTGACGAGGCCGAGCGCGCACTCGGAGAAGAGGAAATCGCACAGCCCCTCCTCGGCCTCGCTGCCGGCGACCACGCTCACCTCGACGTATCCGTTGCCCATCTTGCAATCAGTGTCAGACAGTACCAAACTTGGAAGGCATGAATCCCGGCTCCCCGAGAAATGGAGGAACTTCGACAACGCGGCGAGCCCGCACGGTGCATGAGCGCATGCGGGAGGCGGGTCATCGGGCCCTGGATGAGGCGCCGATTGTCGATTGCCCGGAGCTGATCAACCAGGAGGTCAGAATTGCGGCGCAAGCGACCGGAGGCCGGGATGCGGATACGGAGCGGCTCGGCGTCATCCACCAGGCTCGTGGTCAGCGGAACAATGAGCGTAGATGGATGGTTTGCATCGAGAAGCGCCTGGGATTGGAGAATGAGCACCGGCCTGGTCTTGCCCGGCTCGGTGCCACGGCGGGGATTCAGGTTGGCTAGCCAGATCTCGCCCCGCTCAGGCATCGGGGTCCCGCTCGATGGCGGCGAACTGGGCATTCACCCGCATGCTCTCCTTGCGGACTTTCCTGGACACCTCGGCCAGCCGCTTGGCCCGAAGCTGGGCACGGGTCTGGCGGTTCATCCGCTCAACGGCGCGGCGGATGTACGCGGCCCGGGACAGCCGCAGGGCATCGGCGCACCGGCTGCTGGTTTCCAACAGATCGTCGGGCAACTTCAGTGAGATGGCTCCCATGACACTCTCCTCGGATATCCTATCTAAATATGCACATAGGATATCTCCATGAGAGATGCGTGGCAAGCATTTTCTCCTGGGTTCCTCTGGATCGCGTCGATCCTGTACCACACCCCCGTGGATACGAATCTCCGCTGGGCGGGAGACGGGAGGCGAAGAGACCCCTCCGGCCGTCGCCTGCGCCAGAGAGCCGTTGGCCGGTATTCACTCGGTCAGGTTGCCCGGCGGGCCTTCTCCCAGCGGAGGAACTGGATGAGGAAGGCGTCGCGGCGCGCCCGGACCTCCTGGGCCTTCTGCGGCGTCCAGTCGAGAAACCCGCGGCCCGTCTTGGCCCCCAGCTCACCCCGCGCCAGCTTCTCGTTGTGGAGGCGGCCGGCACCCTGCACGGCGCCCAGGTCGGGGAGGACGTAGTCCTGGACCGCCTTGACCAGATCCAGTCCCACGAGGTCGGCGTGCTCGAAGACGCCGTAGGCGGGAAACCGCAGGCCGACCCCGGTCATCACCGCCAGGTCCACATCCTCGGCCGTGGCGATGCCCTCCTGCACGATGTTCACGCACTCCCGGATCATGGCGTGCTGGATCCGGTTGCCCAACTGTCCGGGCCGGTCTTTGCGCACCAGCACGGGAACCTTGCCGCAGGTCCGGAGCAGCTCCACCACGCCGTCGGCGATCTGCCGGCTGGTCCGTTCCCCCATGATCACCTCTACCAGCGGCATCAGGTAGGGTGGGTTCCAGAAGTGGGTGGTCAGGATGCGCTCGGGGCGGGAGGCCTTGGCGGCGATGGCGGTGATGCTGATGCCCGAGGTGTTGGAGCACAGGATGGTGTCGGGCGCGGCCTTGTCCAGCCGGGTGAAGAACGCCTGTTTGACGGCCAGGTCCTCGGGGATGGATTCGACGAAGAGCTGGGCGGCGCGCGCGGCGCCTTCGGGATCGGTGGAGGCCTCCAGGCGCGCCGCGGCCTCCTTGGCCTGGTCCGGATCCGCCAGGTCGTTGGCGGCCAGTTGCGCGATGAGGGACCTGGCGGTGGCCACGCCGCGGGCCGCACCCTCGGGGGTCCGGCTGACCACGGTCGCCCGGCGTCCGGCCAGGGCGAAAATGGCGGCGATCCCGGGCCCCATCATCCCGGTGCCGGCGACGGCGATGTGACGAACCTCCATGAGGAACTCCTCTCAATGAAAAATGGAAAACCGACAACCGACAATTGAAAATGAAAGGTTGGGGGCCGACCCGCGACTGTGACCGATCTCCCTGCCTTTCGGTTGTCAGTTTCCCATTGTCAGTTTGAGAATGTGCATTGAGCGAAGCGTCAGCGCTGCCGGATGCGGAAGTTCCCCTCCGCGTCGTTGTAGCGTTCGGTCTGGACCCCCTCCAGGACGTTCAGGCTGACCTCGGCCCGGTAGGCCACCAGGCTGCCCGGCTCCAGGTGGCCGATGTAGGTGGTCTTGCCGTCCCAGTCGTACACGCTGATGTGCGCGTGGACGTCACCGCCGATGACGGAGCCCTGGACGCTTCCCAGCTCGATGGCGCCGGTGAAGCTCCAGTACTTGTCCACGGGTTGGACCGCGGTGGTGGTGATGGTGTGCAGGTGGACCCGCTGAAGCGACCCGATGCCGCCCGTGATGGCGGCGGTGTCGATCCGTTCCTTCTTCACGACCTCTTGCAGTCCCTCCAGCAGCAGGTCATCCCGGTCGAACATCACCAGGATGGCCCGCGGGGTCGTC
>JACQXP010000084.1 GCA_016208645.1 Candidatus Methylomirabilota bacterium
CCCCGGGGTCGAACCTGGCCTCCATCTACATCCTGCAACTGGCGGAGATGGGCTACCTGGGGGAAGGCTGCGCCGTCTCGGTGATGCTGATCGCCATCGTGTTCATTTGCGTCGTGGGGCTGAAGTGGATCGCCCGGCGGACCGGCTTCGACATCATCCGGGGGAGATAATGCAACCGCCAATGAACGCAAATGGACGCAAATTCTCGAAGGCTCGATGAGATCTCCAACAGGGTGATCGGAGCGGCCCTGACTGTCAGCAACACCCTCGGGGTTGGATTTCTCGAGAAGGTGTACGAGAACGCCCTGGCCCACGAACTTCGGAAGGCCGGCCTCACGGTTGAGCAGCAGATGGCCATCCAGGTTGAATACGATGGCGTCCTCGTTGGAGATTATGTCGCCGACATTCTGGTCGAAGGCGATTTGCTTGTGGAGTTGAAAGCCGTCAAGGCTCTGGACGAGATACACATGGCCCAGTGTATGAACTATCTCAAGGCGACCGGTCGTCGCTTGTGCATGCTTTTGAATTTCGGAAACACGAAGCTTCAGATCAAGCGGGTCGTGCGGAATTTCTGATCCATTGGCGTTTCTTGGCGTTCATTTGCGGTTGCCTGTCGGGGTCTTTGGATGAATTTTACCGCAAATCAACGCAAATGGACGCAAATAATCAAGGACTCAAGGGGCTCTCCGGAGAATTGTTGGTGCGGCGATGAGGGTCAGTGATACCCTCGGGAGAATCGTCCGGGTTTCTTGAGAATATTTGCGTTGATTGGCGTTCATTTGCGGTTGCCTGTCGGGGTCTTGAGTGAATGACGAAGTTTTGCGGTTAGAAGGGGTGGTCAAGCGGTTCGGGGGGGTGGCGGCCGTGGCCGGGGCCAGCGGCGGCGTGCATCGCGGCGAGCTGGTGACGTTCCTGGGCCCCAGCGGCTGCGGCAAGACCACGCTCCTGCGGCTGGTGGGCGGGTTCCTGGAGGCGGATGCCGGCTCCATCCTTTTGGAGGGGAAGCCCTTGCGCGGCGTGCCGCCTCACCGGCGCGACACCGCCATGGTCTTCCAGAACTACGCCCTGTTCCCGCATCTCTCGGTGGCGGACAACGTGGCCTACGGGTTGCGGGCCCGGCGTCTGCCCCGGGGCGAGATCACGGCGCGGGTGGAGGAGCTCCTGAAGACGGTGCAGCTCGAGGGCTTCGGCGAGCGCCGGCCGCACCAGCTCTCGGGCGGGCAGCAGCAGCGCGTGGCGCTGGCCCGGGCCCTCTCCATCCAGCCCAAGGTCCTGCTCCTGGACGAGCCGCTCTCCAACCTGGACGCCGCGTTGCGCGTGGCCATGCGGGCGGAGATCCGGCGCCTCCAGACGGCCTTGCATCTCACCGTGATCCTGGTGACCCACGATCAGGAGGAGGCCATCAGCATGTCCGACCGCATCGCCATCATGCGGCACGGGCGGTTCGAGCAGGTGGGGACCCCGCTGGACGTGTACGAGTCGCCGGCCACGGAGTTCGTGGCGACCTTCATCGGAAGGGTCAATCTGATCCCGGGGAGGCTCTCCCCGGGGCCCGAGGCGGGCCACGCGACCTTCGACGCGTGGTTCGGAACGCTGATGCTGCGGGCGCCGGATTCCCCGCTGGGGGGCTCGCCCAATTCCAGCGAGGCCCGGGCGGTGATTCGCCCCGAACGGGTCCTGCTCGCGCTGCCACGCGAGCCGCTCCCGAGGAACACGTTCCGGGGAGAGGTTGCGGAGTCCACCTACACGGGCCAGGTCGTGCGATACACGGTGCTGCTCCAGGGCAAGCCGTTGCGGGTGGATGCGTGGGATCCGGTCCGGGTGGGCCGCTTCCCGGAGGGGAGCGCCGTGGCGGTGCAGTTCCCGGAAGCGCTCCATCTGTTGCCTGCCGAGGGGTGAGTCACACCAGAGGTGAGGCGGGTCGGGAGGATCTGAATGAAAGAACACGCGCGGGCGGTCATCATCGGTGGCGGTGTCATCGGGTGTAGCATCGCCTACCACCTCACGGAGATGGGCTGGACCGACATCGTCCTGGTGGACAAGGGGGAGCTGACCAGCGGTTCGACCTTCCACTCGGCCGGGCTGGTCGGCCAGTTGCGGTCCAGCGTGACGCTGACCCGCATGATGATGTACAGCGCGTCGCTTTATACCCGCCTCAAGGACGAGACCGGACACGATCCGGGGTGGCATCCGGTGGGGAGCCTGCGGCTGGCGTCCAGCCCGGCGCGGATGGAAGACCTGCGCCGCCAGGTCGCCTGGGCCAAGACCTTCGGCCTCCCCCTGGAATCCATCAGCATCAAGGAGGCGATGGATCTCTTCCCCCTCATGACGGACGAGGGGTTGCTGGGCGCCATCTACCTGCCCACCGACGGGTGGATCGATCCGTCGGGCCTGACCCAGGCCTTGGCGATCGGCGCGAGGAAGCGCGGCGCCTCCATTCACACGGGGGTCCGGGTGCTGGAGATCCGGACCACAAACGGACGGGTGAGCGAGGTGGTGACCGACAACGGCAGCATCCGGACGGACGTCGTGGTGAACGCGGCGGGCATCTGGTCCGCGAGGATCGGGGCCATGGTCCGCGTGAACGTGCCGAGCATCCCGATGGCCCACCAGTACCTGATC
>JACQXP010000085.1 GCA_016208645.1 Candidatus Methylomirabilota bacterium
AGCCCCATGGAGAGGTTCACCACCATGATCACCCCGAAGAACACGGGATCAATGTTCAGCCGCTTGACCAGGGGCAACAGGACCGGGGCGAAGATGATGATGGACGGCACCGTCTCCATGACGGTCCCGACAAGCAGGAGCAGGACGTTGACCAGCACGATGAACACCCACGGGTTGCTGGTGAACCCGGTGAAGGCGCTGGCCAGCTTCAGGGGAATCAGTTGCCGGGCCAGGATCCAGCTATACAGGGTGGAGGCCGCAATGATGAACATGACGATGCCGGTTCCCACGCCGGTAGTCACCAGGACGTCCGGGAGGTCCCGCCACGAGAGCTCCCGGTACACCACGCCCCCCAGCAGCAGGCTGTAGAACACGGCGACCGCCGCCGCCTCCGTCGGGGTGAAGACCCCCCCGAGGATCCCCCCCACGATGATGACGGGCATCAGCAGCGTGAGGATCGCCTCGCGGAACGTGATCCAGGCGTCCCGCGCCGTGGGAAAGGGGAGGCCGGCGTACCCGCGCCGCCGGCTGATCCCGTACGAGTGGGCCATCAGGGCGAGCCCCATGAGGACGCCGGGGACCGCCCCGGCGATGAACAGGGCGCCGATGGAGGTTCCCGTGGCCACCCCGTAGATGATCATGGGAATGCTGGGGGGGATCATGGTCCCGATGGTCCCGGCGCAGGCGATCAGGGCCGCGGCGAAGTCCTTGGCGTAGCCCTTCTTCTCCATGGCCGGGATCATCACCGAGCCAATGGCCGCGGAGTCCGCGGCCGCCGACCCGGAGATTCCCGCGAAGAACATGCTGGCCACCACCGACACCATGGCCAGCCCCCCGGTCACCCAGCCCACCAGCGTGTTGGCGAAATTGATCAGCCGGAGGGAGATGCCGCCCTTGTCCATCAGGGCGCCGGCCAGCAGGAAGAAGGGCACCGCCTGAAGCACGGTCGAGTCCGTGCCGGCGAACATCTGCTGGGGGATCAGGGTCAGCGGGATGTCGGTGAGCAGGGCCAGGAACGCCGCGGACGTCAGGCCGAAGGCCACCGCCACCGGGATGTTGAGCGCGAACAGGACCAGGAGGAGGCCGACCAGGATCAGGCTAAGCAACGCGGTCTTCCCCCGCGGCCAGGACCGGCGGCCCGCCGCGCAGGCCGATGGCCACGGCGTGCACGAACATCAGGAGGCCGGAGGCCGGCACGGCGAGATACGGGATGCTCATGCGGAGTCCCAGGCTCACCGAGCGCTGGGGCCAGGTGCGGAGCACCAGGCTTCCCCCGTAGACGACCATGATGGCGAAGAACAGCAGACACAGCAGGAGCGCGAAGGTGAGGAGAACGCGGGCCGGCCGCGGCGGGAGCGCGCGCACCAGGCTGTCAATGCCCGGGTGCGCCCCGCGGCGAACCCCCACGCTCATCCCCAGGAAGGAGATCCAGATGAGGAGGAACCGGGTGAGCTCGTCCGACCAGAAGATGGAATAGCTGAAGACGAAGCGGCCGGCGATCTGGGCGCCCACCAGCAGGGTCATGGCCGCCAGGCAGACGGCCATGACCCCCTCGGCGAGGCGGTTCGCCCCGTGACTGAGGGCGTCCATGCGCGGGCCGATGCCCCGGCGCTGCCCGGTCACGCGGTACGGACCCTACTTCGTGTTGACGATGCGCTGGACCAGGTCCTTCCCGAACTGCCCCTGGAACTGCTCGAAGACCGGCTTCATGGCCTCGCGAAACGCCGCCCGGTCGGGGTTCTCGACGACGGTCATCCCCTTGGCCTTCAACTCGCCGATCTGCTTCTGCTCCTGCTCGCGGATGAGCCCGCGCTGGTACCTGGCCACCTCCAGGGCGGTGTCGAACATGATCTTCTGGATGTCGGGCGGCATCCGGTCCCAGCTCTTCTTGCTCATGAGCAGCGGCGCCGGCGAGTAGACGTGGCCGGTCAGCGCCACGTACTTCTGGACCTCGTTGAGCTTGAACGTGTAGATGATGGGGATGGGATTCTCCTGGGCGTCCAGGAGCCCCTGCTGCAGCGAGGTGAACACCTCGCCCCAGGCCATGGGCGTGGCATCCGATCCGAGCTGCCGGAAGGCGGCCTGGTGGACCTTGTTCTCCATGACGCGGATCTTCAGGCCCTTCATGTCCGCGGGCTCCCGCACCGGTTTCTTCGCCGTCGTGATGTGGCGGAACCCGTTCTCCCAGAAGGCCAGGCCCTTGATCCCGACCGCGTCGAACTTGTTCAGGAGGCCGCGGCCGATCTCCCCGTCCAGCACCTTGTAGGCGTGCTCGCCGTCCCGGAACAGGAAGGGCAGGTCCACCACGTTCATCTCCGGCACGAATCCCCCGAGGGGACCGGTGGAGGTGACCGTCAGGTGGATCGTCCCCAATTGCAGCCCCTCCACCACCTGCCGCGGCGTAGCGGACCATCCCCAGGGTGTACGGGTGATCGGGTGGCGAGGTGTGCGCCTCGACCAGGTCGAACTCCGCCGCGCGGATGTCCGCCGTCAGCCCCAGGCCCAGGATCGCCGCGACAGCGAATCCCAGGATGCCCACCAGTGACACCGCGATTCGTTTCATGGCATCGCCCCCCTCGTGTTGGTGGTCCGCCCGCAGCGGGCTCACCGCACTGACCGCGTGATCAACCGCAGCATATTGTCTCGGAGCACCATCCGCTCCTCGTCGGGCGTGAGCTCGGCCGCCTGCACCCGCAGGATCTCCGGCCCCGGATGCACCATGGGGGCGTCCGAACCGAAGACCACGCGATCGGCCCCGACCTCGCGGACGGCCTGCCGGATCTTGGTGTGAAACACCATCCCGGTGGTCCCCAATATCACATTCGGCAGCCGCTTGGCTACTCGAATCGCCGCGTCCACGTAGCCCATCCACTGCAGGCCCATGTGATCCATGATGACGGGGACGGTCGGGAACAGCTCCGCCACCTCGCCGATCTCCCAGGGGAGACTATAGGGGGCGTGCCCCGAATGAAAGAGGGCCGCGATCCCGAGGTCCGCCGCCTTGCGCATCACCGCGTGCACCATCGGGGACATGGGCTGGAAGGCGTGGAGGATGGGCTGGAACTTGACCCCGCGGAAGCCATGCTCCCGGACCATCCGCTCGAGCTCGTCCAGCGCCTCTTGTCCCTGATGGGGATTGATCCAGGCGAACCCCACGAACCGGTCCGGGGACCGCGCGATCGTCCTGGCCAACCCCGCATTGTCGGGACGCAGGCCCGGCGCCGGAAAGGCCACCGCGCGCTCGACATGGTGCTCTTCCATCAGCGCCAGAATGTCCTCCACGCTGCCCCGGCGCTCGGGCGGCCCCCCGATGTGCACGTGCCCATCAACGATCTGGAATCCAAGTTCTCTCATCAAACCCAAATTGAAACCGCAAATGCACGCAAATGCACGCAATGGGCTCTCCCCTTAAAGAGCATCTGCGTTCATTTGCGTTCATCTGTCGCGCCATAGGCGGACCCGCCCAGATCGCAAGCCTTACGACCTGGCAAGACCCGCCACGGGCGGGCGGTTGCATTGCTTTGAGGCTCTTTCTAATCCACGAACGTGCAGCCCCGCTCGGCGAGCGTCTTGGCGACCCAGTCCGGGATCAGCTTGCCCGCCTGGATGTTGGCGACGGTCTGGTGTTCCTTCTCCACGACCTTGGCCACGCCCTTCTGCACCTCGTCCCAGTCCTCCCGCGGGATGACCACCACGCCGTCGCCGTCCCCCACCAGGATGTCCCCGGGACGGACGGCGACGCCGCCGCAGGTCACGGCGAAATTGACCTCGCCCTGACCGTCCTTGAAGGGGCTGTTGGGCGTCACCCCCCGGGCGAACACCGGCACGCCGACCTGGCAGATCCCGTCCACATCCCGGACCATCCCGTCGGTCACCACGCCGACCACCCCTTTGGCCTTGGCGATCATGCTGGTCAGATCCCCCCAGGTCGCCGCGCCCTGGAAGTTGTTGGTCGCGATCACCAGGACATCCCCCGGCTGGGCCAGGTCCAGCGCCTTGTAGATGACGAGGTTGTCGCACGCGCGGATCCGGACGGTGAGAGCCGATCCGGCGAACTTCATCCCCGGCCCCACGGGCTTGATGCCGGGATCCATGGCGCCGATGCGGCCCATGGCGTCCACGATGTTGCCGGTGGGGTACTTGGCGAACTGCTCGAGGAGATTCTTCGGTGCGCGCTCGATCTTGGTCCTCACACGGAATCCTATCCCTGCCATAAATGCCTCCTCACTCCCCCCTCACCTCGCCTCTCCCCGGGTACCCGATGGGTGGGGGGAGAGGAATGGAGGGCTTGCCTCCCCCCACCAAGGGGAGAGGAACAGAGGGCTAGACGACCTGGTCGTGGATCGGCTCCCCGCGGGCAAAGCGCTGCAGGTTGGCGAAGACGGAGTGCATCTTCTGCCGCAGGGCGTCCACGGTCCCCGCGGCGATATGCGGCGTCAGCACGACGTTGTCCATCTTCAAGAGCGGGCTGTCGGGCCGGATGGGCTCCTGCTCGAACACGTCCAGGCCCGCGCCGGCGATGATCCTGGCCTCCAGGGCCTTGATGAGGGCCGGCTCGTCCACCACGGCCCCCCGCGACGTGTTGATCAGGATGGCCGAGGGCTTCATCTGCTCGAACTTCGACGTGCTCATGAAGCGCCGGGTCTCGCCGGTCGTCGGCACGTGGAGGCTGACGATGTCGGATTGCCGGAGCAGCTCCGGCAACGGCACCGCCACGGCATTCCATGCGCTGGCCGCCAGGGGCCGCTCTGTGAGGTACGGGTCGTGGTACAGGATCCGCGCCTCAAAGGCGTGGGCGCGCTGGGCCACCGCCTGGGCGATCCGGCCGAATCCGACCAGGCCCAGGGTCTTGCCCGCCAGCTCGTGCGAGGTGGATCGCAACCCCCACTGGAGCCACGTCCCCTCCCGCAGCTTGGTGTCCGCCGCCACCAGCCGCTTGTAGACGGCCAGGATGAGGAGCATCGTGTGCTCCGCCACGCCCACCGTCGTCCCGGCCGGGCACAGGGCCAGGGGGATCCCCCGCGCCTTCAGCGCCGCCTTGTCGATCCGCTCGTGGCCCACCCCCTGGTGCTGGACCATCGTAAGCTTCGGCGCGGCATCGAGGTCCTCGGCCGTGACGGGCCAGTCCGCCACCAGCAGGAAATCCGCCTGGCGCAGTTGCGCCCGCCATTCCTCCTGGGTCTCCCCCTCCAGCGTGACCAGGCGCCACCCAGTGGGCATCTGGCTGCGGATCACCTCGTACACGTCTCCCGTTGCGCGGTTCCAGTACATCACCGTGTAGTTCATCGGTTCCTCCAGCGGATCACCGTGTTCTCCCGGGCCGAGTCATAGGCGCGGAACGCGGCCTCCAGGGTCTTCAGATTGTCTGGGCCATCGGTCTGGAACGGGGCGCCGGTCCGCACGCACTCGGCGAAGTGGTTGATGGCGCCCCAGTACATGCGCACATAGTTGTCGGTGGTGTCCACCGGGATCCGGTCCACTCGCGCATCAGCGCGATGTAGGGTCAGGCGC
>JACQXP010000095.1 GCA_016208645.1 Candidatus Methylomirabilota bacterium
GCGGGGAGCGCCTGACGCCGCAGATGGGCCTTTTTCAGCAGCCTGCTAGACCTTCTCGACCCGGACCGCGCACTTCTTGTAGTCCGGCTGCTTGGAGATGGGACAGAAGGAATCCAGGGTCACCAGGTTGACCAGGAGATCCTGATCAAAGAACGGGACGAAGACCAATCCCTTCTGCGGGACCGTCCGCCCCTCGACCTCCGCCACGCCCGTGATGGACCCGCGGCGGGACGTGACCTTCACCCGGTCCCCGGGGGTGATCCCCAGCGCCTTGGCATCGTCCGGATGCAGTTGGATGGTGGCCCGCGGCACCGCCCGGTGGAGTTCCGGAACCCGGCGCGTCATGCTGCCCGTGTGCCAGTGCTCCAGCACGCGCCCCGTGCTGAGCCAGAAGGGATACTCCCGATCGGGCACCTCGGCCGGCGGCTCGTACGGCCGGGCCCAGATGACGGCCCGGCCGTCGTCCGCCTTGTTCAGGTAGAACTTCACCCCCTCGCCCTTCTTCACGTAGGGGTCGTAGCCCTCGCGGTATCGCCAGAGGGTTTCCTTGCCGTCCACGACCGGCCAGCGCATCCCGCGCACCTTGGTGTAGAGGTCATAGGGGGCGAGGTCCTTCCCCTTTCCCTCGCGCCACTTCCGGAGCTCCTCGAAGAGACCTTTCTCCAGTCCCTCCTTGTACTCGAAGAGATGCCCCAGCTTCATCCGCTTGGCCACCTCTACGATCTGCCAGACGTCCGGCTTCGCCTGTCCGGGGGGCGGGACCGCGGGGAACCAGTGCTGCGTCCGCCGCTCGGTGTTGCCGAAGACCCCCTCTTTCTCCACCCAGCAGGCCGACGGCAGGATCAGGTCCGCCAGCTCCGTCGTACGCGTCGGGTAGATGTCCGAGACGATGATGAAGCGGCCGTCGCCTTTGCGCGCGCCCTTACGGCAGCGGTCCACCTGGGGCATCGTCTGGAACGGGTTGGTGACCTGGATCCAGATGACCTGGATGTCCCCTCGCTCCAGCGCTCGGAACATCTCCACGGTGTGATAGCCGACCTTCTTCGGGATCTTCTCGTCCGGAACGTTCCAGATCTTGGTGGCGATGGCCCGGTGTTCCGGATTGGCGATCACCATGTCGGCCGGGAGGCGGCCCGCCAGCGTCCCCACCTCGCGCACGGTCCCGCAGGCGCTGGGCTGTCCCGTGAGGGACATGGGACTGTTGCCCGGCTCGGAGATCTTGCCGGTGAGAAGGTGCAGGTTGTAGAGGAGGTTGTTGATCCAGGTGCCCCGGCTGTGCTGGTTGAACCCCATGGTCCAAAAGGACGTGCTCTTCCGCTTGGGGTCGGCGAACAGCCGGGCGACCTCGCGGATAGTCTCGGCCGGGACACCCGAGACCTCGGCCGCGTACTCCGGCGTGTACTTTTCCAGGAAGGCCTTGTACTCGTCGAAGGTGATCCGCTGCGGCCGGTCGGTGAACGGCTTGTAGTTGGCCCAGCGCGGCTCCTGCCCTCCGAACTCGTCGGTGTCCTTGACGCCGTAGCCGATCTTCTCCAGGCCCTTCTTGAATACCGCGTGGTCGCGGACGAAGGCCTGGTTGACCAGTCCCTCCTTCACGATCACGTGGGCCATGGCATTCGCGATGGCCAGGTCGGTCTGGGGCTTGAAGACGATGCGGATGTCCGCCGCTTCCGAGGTGCGGGTGGAGAGCGTGGTCAGGTCCACGATGCGGACGTGGGGATGCTTCTGCCGCCGGTCCGTGATGCGCGAGAAGAGGACCGGGTGCATCTCCGCCATGTTGCTGCCCCAGAGGAAATACGTGTCCGCGTACTCGATGTCGTCGTAGCAGCCCATGGGCTCGTCGCCGCCGAAGGTCGTCATGAACCCGGCCACGGCCGAGGCCATGCAGAGACGCGCGTTGGCCTCGATGTTGTCGCTGCCCAGTCCCGCCTTCATGAACTTCAAGGCGGCGTAGCCCTCGGCCATGGTCCACTGGCCCGACCCGTAGAAGGCCACGGACTCCGGTCCGTGTTTCCGGACGGCCTCGTCGAACTTCCGGGCGATGAGGTCCAGCGCCTCGTCCCACGAGATCGTGACGAATTTCCCGTTCTTCCGGAGCAGCGGGGCGGTGAACCGGTCCTCGCCGTAGAGGATCTTGGGCAGCGAGTACCCCTTGATGCAGAGGAGGCCGCGGTTCACCGGCGACTCCGGGTCCCCCTTGACGGCAACGATCTTCTTGTTGCGGACGCCCACCAGGACGCCACATCCCGTCCCGCAGAAGCGGCAGGGGGCCTTCTGCCACCTGTCCACGACCACCGCCTGGGCCTGGGCCTCCGGCGGAACCAGGAGATCGAGCCCGAGGGCCGAAGCGGCTCCCGCGGCCGCAGACGCCTTCAGGAATTCGCGTCTATTCCATGCCATGACATTTCCCTCACGCACCCCTGGCCGATGGCATCTGCATTGGACCCACCCGACGTCACGGCCCGACCTTCACCGCCTTCACATCCGCGTCTACCCCGAGCCCCAGCGTGAGGGGCGGCAAGGTCACATGGTGCCGCCGGTTGGACACCCGGTCCTCGAACACTGAAAACCCGATGTCGTACACCTTGCCGGGGGCCAACATCTTGTCGTCGGGTTTTCCCGTGTTGAGCTTCCTGCGAAGGTCCACCGTCCATCGCCCTGCCGCCCAGGTGCCGCTGGCCATCACATCGCTGACACTCTCTGTCGGCTCCTGGAGGACCGGGTGTGGCAGGAGGTCGCCCTCTTTAAAAGGCGCAGTCGGGTCGAAAGGCACCGCATTCCGGCCGATGATGAGGGGGAATTTGTCAAGCATCTCCTTCAGCTTGGCCTCGGGGATGGCCACAAAGCCCATCTTTCCTCTGTCGTACATCCATTTCGGTTCCCCCGGCGACGTGAACAGGTTCTTCCCTTTATCGAACCAGCGATAGTCGAAGACCCAGTCGTCCCCTGCGTGGCCGAGGGGATTCGATCGAGCGGCCCGCCACTGCCACAGGTCCAGGAACCGGCCGGCCTGCCGGAGCCGCTCCAGTTCGGCCGGGCTCTTCACCTTGTCCCACGCTCCGGCTTCATCTTGGCCCGCCCGGGTGATCAGGAGGTACTTCCGGATATCGTCGCGCTTCTTTCCGGCGTTGCCCCAATAGGGATGCGCTTTGATCTCAGCCTGCTTGGGCTCCTTGGGCATGGCCCGCATGCTGTTGTGGCACGTGATGAAACACCCGGCCTGCGAGAAGGTAACCTTCGCGCCGTCGTAGGCCGGGATGCCGTCCCTGTCCCCGATGAGTACGGCCACGCGATCCTCATAGCTCGGGGCGATGCCCTTCTTGAGCACATCCGGCTTGGGCCCGCCAGCCCGGACCCATTTCTTCCCGTCATACCGCCACAAGGTGTGGGTCACACTTGGATCCGGCGCATCCCACTGGAGTCGGAGGTAGATGTACTGACCATCGAAGGCGGCGAGGACGGTAAGGGGTACGGTCGCCCGCTTCCCTGGGATCGGATCGGGCTCCAGGGTGGCATGCTTCGCGAGGCTGGCTCCAAGCTTCTCCTGCTGTCCGGCGTGACACGCGGCACAGGGCGTCCCGGCCTTGACGGGTTCGGCGCCGGGGTGTCCCGACCCTACGAGAAACTCCCAGGAGGCCTGGCCAGGGTAGAAGAGCGTGACCGTCTTGGCCGGCACCTTGGTCCAATCCCCCGGGAAGGTAAACAGCCGGGGGCCCGCCACCTCGGGCGGCCCTCCGCCGAGCGTGGCGCAGCTTCCCACAATGGCGGTGACCACCAGCAGGACCGCCCCCAGCCCGATGCGTCCACGGGTGTTGTTGGTCATGATCGCCCCCTCCTCATCGGTCAAGTTGAGCAACTGGTTTCTCCGCGACCCCCCCGATGTTCGCCATCCCCGCTCTGCGGAAACGAGGAATTGTCCCCCTGGAGTAAACGACAGTCCCTTGTGAACGTATTGGGCGCTGGGAATCCGGCTTCGACCGTGAGTATCCGGCCGGCGAGGAAGTAGAGCCAGATTTTCTCCAGACCCGCCTCTGCCTTCGGGCCGACAGCCCGAGCATTCATGCTCTGGGCCATGGTCCAGCCATCGGATCTCGTGCAGGGAAATCGTATCGGACGTATTGCGTTTTTAACACCAAGGGCGTGTGCCCGTCAAGAATGAGGATGGAACATGTCGGGAGACCCACACCTATTCGAGAATCCGGCCAATCCTCTGTGTCTCGCCACGGGCATCCACGATCTCGGTTTCGCGAGGTCTCCGGGGCTGGACCCTTCCCCACGGGTTCAGGATGTGCACCGCCCGCCCCGTCGCCTGGCCTCTATAGACCCGCTCGGTGGGAGAGACGCTTTCTTCACCTCTCCAAGAATGCAGACCTCGGGCGCCGTTCTTGTAACTGGAGCTTCGTCGAGTATGCTCTGGTCTTGACCTCGTGCCGGCGGGAGGGCAGGAAAAAACAGAGCCCCCGGGGGACACCCCCGGGGGCTCGTGTGGGATTCCGGTCAACCGATGTTCGCAGGCCGGGCTACCTGCCCCGTGTATGGATCCCCTTGGCCTGCGCCGTCGCCCAAGCCTTGTCGCGGGACGCGTGACAGCTCAGGCAGGCGAAATCGGCCGTCAGTTTCCCCGTAGCGAACTTCCCGTCGGGAGTGAACATCTGGTCGTTCGGTCCCAAGCTGATCTTAAAGATGTGGGTCTTGATATCGCCCACGTATTTGCCGAAGCTCTCTGCGCTCTTGCCGGCCGCCGGCATGTGACACTGGGTGCACTTGACGAGCGACTTCTCATGACGGCTGCCCTTGAAGTCGGCCGCTTGCTGGGCGTGGCAGGTATCGCATCCCATCTTCTGGGAGATGGCTGCCCGCTTGTGCGGGTCATGGCACGTCACGCACGAGACCTTCCCCGCGTGCGGGCTGGCAAGCAGCTCGTTGTACTGCTCGTGGTGCATGATGAAGCCGCCGCCGGCCGGGATCTTCTCCTTGGCACCCCGGATATGGCATTTCCCGCAGGCGGCGTCGTTCCGGTCCACCTTGATGTTTGCCTTGGTGGGACCCGCCACGTGCGCCTTGCCGGGTCCATGACATTCCTCACACGTAATACCCGGAAATGCCCAGGTTCCAACCATGCCGGGCCGGCCGTCCTGGTTGCCTTCCTGCACATATGCGCTTGTGTGACAACGTCCGCAGGTGTATTTCAGCTCCTTGCCAGCTTCGTAGTTCACCCACCGGCCGGTGGCAATGTTGTATTGGTTCTTCCCCGGCTGGTCCTTTTTGGGGCCGGTCTTGGTGATGATGAACCCCTTCTGGTCAATGTACCGGGACTTGCGGGTGGCGCCGCCGATCACGTAGGAGATGTCGTCCCACGTGTAACCCTCGGGCAGGGGGATCCCCCATTCCCGCGCCTCGGCCGCCGGGCGAATCTTCTTGGGATGGCCGTGGTCCCGGAAGTAGTTGTAGGTCTGCTCGTGACAGGAGGCGCAGGCCTGGGGCCCTACGTACCCCTTCGCGGCCCACTGGTCAGAGACGACCTCGGAGGGCAGCTTCAGCACCATCTTGCCGTCCGCGCCCATCTGGGCGGCGCAGCCGGAGAGGATGATCGCGAAGAGGCTCAAGCCGAACAGGACATGCGTGCGGGGTCGAACATTCGCCATGACACCCCTCCCTTCATCGAGGCCCGAACATTCTTTGGAGGAGGTAACCGTCTCGCTGCAGTTGTGAATTTCGCGTCCGGCCACTACTACTCTTCCATGGACCAATGTTCAGGATCCCAGGCATCCCCCCTTTCGACCGACCCCATCCCCCGGATAGGTGGTCATCTCCCGCTTATGGTGCAGAGCGGTGAACCAGGAGGTTCATTCTCTGTCGGGCGCATCCGGTCCCCGCCCGGGCCTCGCTCTTCCTCATTTCAGGCCCGCCAGGGGCGCCCGCGCCGTGCATTCTCACCCGGATCGTCTCGCCCCTCAAGGCTTTGCTCTCCCTTTGTCCTCGAATACGAACAAAGACCACGCGCGGTCCTGCCGTGCCCGAGATCGCCCCCGCGGCCTGCCAGGAATGATTGCACCTGCGGCTTCGTCGGATATAATACGCGGCCTGCGGAGGCGGGCGACCTCACCGACACCATTCACAGAAGGAGGACTGCATGGAAGCGATGAAGGAGTTTGCGGGTGTGTTCTACCGAGAGGGGGCGCTGGACCCGAAGACGATGCAGTTAGTCGCCATGGCAGCCATGGCTGCGGCCGGCTGCACAAGTTGAGTGCCAGGACGCTTCGCGGCCGCGAAGCAAGCCGGCGCCACCGACGATGAACTCATGGAGACCCTGTACTACGCGATGCGGGGCGCCGCCCGCGCCACCTGGAGCACCATCAAGTACATCAACGGCGTCGAGGACCTGAACAAGGCGTACAAGACCACCTTCGAGCGCGACGGGAAATAGGCCCGCTGACTCACCGCCGTCCCCACGGCCCCTCCGGCTCCCCGGAGGGGCCGTGGGGTTCTATGAAATCAGCTTCCCCAGACGATCGCCCCCCGGCAGAGCCGAGCCACGACCGTTCAGGCAGCCGCCTTTTCACGCAACCATTCGGTGATCTCCTCCACTTTGGGCACCCGTCCGGTGGATTTCATCTCGCCATCAATCCGCACAGCCGGGGTGAAGAACACAAGGAGGTTCGACGCCGGCGCGACCCACAGGAGGATGAAGGCCGCCCCGATTCCCGCTCCGCTGTAGTAGATGCCCCCGGAAACAGGGATCACCGTACACGAGCACGCCGCCAGGAAGAAGCTGGCCCCTGTAGCAGTCGAGAAACTGGCCGCCCTCGAGGCGGCCGCCCCGAGCCGCTGCATGATCGCTTCTTTCGAGACAAAAGCCACCATGGCCCCCGCCAGGAGGAACGCCGGGATCAGGCAGGTGAGGACGTGCAACGCAACGTACTCCTGCACTGCCCGCAATCCCGCAACGATCAGCTCAAGGATCATATGACCATTCAATCATGTCACACTGCCAAAAAAATCCCGGGACACCAGGTCGGAAAGTCGCCGGAGGAACTCCGGAATCCGCCCGTTCCGGATCCGGTATATGACCCGTCCCCCCTCCCGGCGAGCGGTGAGGATCCCGGACCTTCGGAGAATGGCCAAGTGCTTGGAAACATTTGACTGCTGCTCCCCGACCGCGACCTGGATATCGCAGACGCACCGCTCCCCCTCTGCCAGGATCTCGAGGATCTTCAGCCGGGTCGTCTGTCCCATGGCTTGCAGGAACTCCGCCTGAATCTCATGCTGGCCCATGAACCCGCATTCCTGGAATATGCCTACTTGCTCATGTAGCAATATTTATGCCCTCGCCGGAGAACGCGGAGATCTTCCCTGGGGATGAATTGCCGGGAGGAGTGGATTGTCTGGGCGCCCCCGTGGACCGCTGGCGGCGCCTCAGCTCAACAACCTTGGCAGTTCTTCTGGGCGTTAGTCGCGCCCCTCAGCGCCGGCGCTTACCATTCAGCACGTCGTCCACCCACGTGAAAGCCATGATGGTTGTAGGCAACCCCAGGGTGGAAATCGCCAGAACGGTCGCGTGGCGGATCTCCTTCGCCGTGGCGCCGGCCGCTAGGGCCTTGCGGACATGGGAATGGGTGGCCCCTTCCAGGCGTGCCCCGATAGACATGCCCAGCTTGACGAGCTCGCGCGTCTTGGCATCCAGCGGGCCTCCAGCATGGGCTGCCTTGCCCATCGCATCATACCCCGCGAAAACGTCTGGGAACTCCTTCATGAACTTCTCGAACGGCCCAGGCAACTTCTCTCCGGCCTTCGTCTTCTGCGCCATGGTGGTTCGCTCCTTCTTTATCGACGAGGTCCCTGCCCGGCTTCTCGACGTTCGATGAGGCCGAAGCGCTTCACTAGCTCCCTCAACCCCTCGTAGTCCGCATCCTTCGCTTCCATCATCCCGTACGCCAGCTCTTGATCCCACAGCTTCACAAGGCCCCGATACGGACCCTGGGCGTTTACCCCCATGAGCGCTCGGCGGACAGCCTCCACGAGCTTCGGATCAGCTCCCCTGCCCGCCACGATGGGGGAACTGGGCACCGGCTCCGAGAGCGCGATGATTCTGAGGCCCAGCTCTTCGTACTCCCTGGCCTTGATGTCGGACACGGCCCCGGCGTCGTACTTGCCCAGCAGGACATCCCGGGCGACTGAGGTATGCGAGCCGAGGTGCGCGCTTTCCCGCAGCTCGTTCAGGCCGATCCCCATCTGTTCCAGCATTGCGCGAGGGAGGAGATACCCCTGGGTGGAGAATGGAGAACCAAAACCAAAGGTTCGGCCCCGTAGGTCCTTCAACTCCCGGATGCCCCGATCCTCCCGGGCGACGATGGCTGCCCGGTACAGCCCGTTCCCCTCGCGGCGCAGGCCGCGAAGAATGGGACGGAGCCCCCCGGAGCGGGCCTGGGCAACAATGTAGCTCACCGCTCCGTACGATCCGAGCTGGACCACGCCGCTCCCCAGATCCCGGATCCCCTCCTCGTAGGTCTTCGTCAGGTGAAGTTCGAAGCGATAGCCGGTGCTCTGCTGCAGAAAATCCAGGAACGGCTGGTAGCGCTCGAATAACTCGCGGGGACTGTACCGCGGGTCCACCCCGAATTTAGTGACTGGCTGGGCCGCCCAGGCGGTCGTCCAGGCTGCGATCGCAAGCAGCACGAGGGCCGTGCTGATCCAACAGCAATGCCGCCTGGCCGTCCTGCCGATCCCCGGAAGCGACCCGAGTCCCATGTCACATTCCCTCCGCCAGCTCCTGGGCCTCGATCTCCAGAAGCCCCTGCGTGAAGAGGGCGAGTCCCTGGAAAAAAGTGTGGGGTGTGGCAGCCAGGAGGCGTTCGCAGAACTGCGGGCTCCACCGGAGTAGATGGTCTTGCAAGAAGGCGCGACGTTGTGCAAGCCAGGTCCGTGCCTCGGTCGCGTCCCCCCGAGCGAGTGCCCCGGCGGCTTTGGTGGCCAGGGCGTAGAGGAATTCCCACTCCATGCCCACATGGTCGTCGGGATCCGAGTAGAGCCGACGCGCGAGGAGGCCGGCCTCCAGGTAGGCGCGGCGGACCTGGGTCGTGACCTCCTGCATCACGAGGCTGTCCCCTGTCCGGTAGCAGGATTCAAAGGGCGGCACGGGGACCTGTCCGGGTCCCACGAAGAGCCGGGTGTACTCGGTAACAAGGGCCGGAACAACCGTCTCGTCGCCCGACGAGCCCTGGAGCAGGTCGAGACCCTTTCGGATGGCGGCGGGGGCAGCCTCCAGATTGAGTCTCAGGCTCCGCACCAGGCTCAAGACCTCGGCGGTCGGCGGGCGCAGATACAGGTGACGGAGCAGGTCGTAGACGACAATCCGGCCTTCCACCCACTCCAGATTCTCGGGTTCCATCGGCCCGCCTCCGGCGCGCGATCGCGTTACCCTACAGCAAAGCGGCGGCACCGGCAAGGGATTTGCCGGCGCCGCCGCGCGCAGCTCAAACGCCTCTTCTGCGGGCCCTACACCTTCCGTACCTTGACCAGCATGTCCAC
>JACQXP010000096.1 GCA_016208645.1 Candidatus Methylomirabilota bacterium
GGGACTCAGACTCGCTTCAGGTCGGGGACTGGGTCCTCGCTATCGGCAATCCCTTCGGCCTAGGGCAGACCGTCACCGCCGGGATCGTGAGCGCCAAGGGGCGGGTCATCGGTCAGGGCCCCTACGACGATTTCATCCAGACCGACGCCGCCATCAACCCCGGCAACTCGGGCGGGCCCCTGTTCAGCACGAAGGGCGAGGTGGTCGGGATCAACACCGCCATCTTCAGTCAGTCGGGCGGCAACATCGGGATCGGCTTTGCCGTGCCGGTGAACATGGCGAAGAGTCTGGTACCGCAACTGAAAGCCAAGGGCCGGGTGAGCCGGGGCTGGCTGGGCGTCTCCATTGGCCCAGTGACCGACGAGGCGGCGAAGGAGCTGAAGCTCAAGGACAAGAAGGGCGCGCTCGTCGCGGAAGTTGTGGAGCGGAGCCCGGCGGATCGGGCCGGCCTCCAGCAGGGGGACCTCATCGTGGGCTTCGATGGGAAGGACGTCGCTAGCGCCACGGATCTTCCCCGCCTCGTGGGCAGCACCCCCATCGGGAAGGAAGTGATTGTCCGGGTGATCCGTGAAGGCCAGTCCCTGGATCTCAAGGTCACCATCCGCGAGTTCCGCGAAGACGCGACGCCGTCCTGAGTGCCGCAGTGGAGGGAATCCATGTGTCACTTGATCCTGGTGGCGCCTGTCCTGGCGTTGCCGGTGTTCTGGCTGCTGCCGTTCTCCGTCGCTCTCCCGGCCTACGGGGCCGTGCTTCTACTGACGGCCCTGATCGCGTGGCCGGTAGTGACCGCCATGCGAGGCCCGCAGCTCACGGGACCGGAGGCGATCATTGGCGCGCGGGGTGAGGCCTTGACGGAGTTGAGTCCCCACGGGCTCGTCCGCTGCCAGGGGGAGGTCTGGTCCGCCACCGCTGACGAACTGATCCCGCCGGGGGAGCGGGTCCGGGTTGTTGCCATAGATCGATTGCACGCCCGGGTCGCACGTCACGCTCGAACAGATGGATAGATCCCCCCTGCGAGCTCGGCGGCCGAGCAGAAGGGAGGTGAGGTGGATGAAGCGGTTTGCGGTTCCCCGCGTCGCCCACTGCGGCTCCGGGCACGCATGGGTCCCGGGCACGACCCAAAACTGCCTCCCCCGGCGGGGTTGACCTGACACGTGACCAACCGGCCGGGCACTGGCTTGCCAGTGCCCGGCCCACCTCAGGAGGGAAACACCATGGCAAAGGATCCTGTTTGCAGCATGCAGGTGGACGAGAAGAAGGCTGCGGCCACCTCGGTCTACAAGGGGACGACCTATTACTTCTGTGGCGCGGCGTGCAAGGTGGCCTTCGACAATAGCCCGGAGAAGTTCATCGGGAAAGCCGGGACCCACGCCGGGCACTAGCGCCCGGCACTCGGGAGGGGGACTGCACGGACCGTGTGGTCTCCCTTCCGTCCGGCGCAGAGAAGCCTCGAGCTGCCTCGGCGGGGATCCGGTCGGAGGGGCAGCAAGAGGACCAACTCTTCCGGCCTCTCGTGTCTGTCAGGGGTCGAGCGATGCTCATTCGGTACGATGTCATCATCGTGGGGGGAAGCTTCGCCGGGCTGGCGGTGGCCAGCCGGTTGCGCGGCCGCGTCCTGCTCATTGACAAGGATGAGATCGGCGAGGGCCAGACGTCGGCTTGCGGCACGCTCCTGGGCGTTCCTCAGCGTCTCGGCCTCATGGAGAGCGTGCTCCACGCTCAGGACGCCCTGGTCTTCCACCTGCAAGGCCGGACCGAGGTCATGCATACGCGCAATCAGCCATTTTGCACCTTTGACTACGGGCGCTTTTGCCGGGACTTTGCGGGGCGCCTGGACGTAGAGATGCTTCGGGCCAGCGCGCAGCGTGTGGATGGGGACCGCGTCGTCACCGATCGGGGAACCTTTGCCGGCACCTGCATCGTGGACGCCTCGGGCTGGCGAGCGATCCTCGCCCGCTCCCTGCGCCCGGACTATGCCGACAGGCGTTGGATGAGCTACGGGATCGAGACCGAGGTGGTGAGCAGGGGGGACTACCTGTGCTTCTGGTACGACCCGAGTCTGGTCCCGCGAGGCGTCCAGTGGTTCTTCCCTTGCGGATCCCACGTCCGGGTAGGGGTGGCGAGCTATGCCGGCGACGCGCGCCTCCGTGGTCATCTGGATCTCTTTGCGGAGTCCCTGGGGGTGGCAAAGGCACGGATCCACGGAGGATATTTCCCCGCGGGGCTCCGGGAGCCGGTGGTGGGCAACCTGTTCGTGGTCGGCGATGCGGCGGGTCAATGCCTCCCCTTCACGGGAGAGGGAATTCGCCCCGCTCTCTATTTCGGCCAGGCGTGTGGTGACATCGTTCAGGCGGTGGTTGACGGGCGTCTGCCTCTGGAGCAAGGCTATCTGCGCTACCGGCAATTCGTCAGCCGCCATCGCTGGATGTACCGGGTGATGGCGCTCTCCCAGCTCGCCCTCCTCCGGCTACCGGTTCCGATCTCGAGCCGCCTCATCGGCCTGATCTGCCGGGAGCCGCTGCGCGGGCGCATCTTGCCGGGATATGTCCGCTTCGCGGATCCTCGCGCACTGATTCCGCTGCCGCCCGTTGTGCGCCAGACGGCGAATCGGCAATTGGTTCTGGCGACATCGGAGGCTTAAGGAGGGAGGGTTGGAACGGCTCCCGGCGCGCTACAGCCATGGGGGACGAGGGGACCCCCAGGAAGGCTCGAATCCCTGTGACTTGTCACAGAACCAGCACGCAGAATCAGGAGGTGCGCAAGATGGGAAGGCGTTCTGTTCTGGTGGGAGTGCTCCTTCTGACTGTCGGACTCCTTTCCGGATGTCCCAAAAAGCCTGAGGTAGGGCAGGCCGGCCCCGCGGCCATTGGGCCGCAGGCCGGTGTGCCGGCGGCCCCACCCGCCGCCGCTCCGGCGCCGCGTGCGGGCGATATCCCGGTGACCCGCCCTGCCCCGCCGGCGGAGGCCGCGATCCGCCCAGCGCCCCCCGCGGTCCCGGCATCCCCGACCGCTCCGGCGGCGGTGCCGTTGCGAGACATCTTCTTCGACTACGACAAGTCCAACGTCCGGGACGATCAGAAGACGGCGCTGAACGAGAACGTCGCCTGGCTGAAGGCCAATCCTGCGGTGAAGATCACGATCGAGGGCCATGCCGACGAGCGGGGGACCAACGAATATAACCTTGCGCTGGGTGAACGGCGGGCCAAAGCGACTAAGGATTACCTTGTAGCTACCGGCATTGAGGCGACGCGGATCGCCACAATCAGCTATGGCGAGGAGCGCCCCTTCGTTCTGGGGCACGACGAGAGCGCCTGGAAGTGGAACCGCCGGGCGCACTTCGTGATTACATGGCGATGACAACCGGCCAATTTCGAGAACCCACCATGACAACAATTGTGGAATACACGGATCGGAAACGACCGGAGAACCGTTACCCGGTGCGCATCATCTCGCCACCTCGCGCAGGATCCTGTTGCTTTTCGGACATGGAAGAGCTGGGCGAGCCGGTGGATGATGGCCGCTGGGTGTTCCAGTACAAGCGCTGCAAGAAGTGCGGATTCGCCTTGCGGGTGATTCTGCGCGAGATCCCGGATGTCGCGCTGGCGGCTGGGCTGCGCAGGACCCTGGTCAAGTCCTTTGTCCGCGCGGGAGAGGGCCAGGGTGAGGGGGTCGTTCCGACGTGCGAAACGACTGCACAATAATCCCGGTTAGGAGATGATGGACCACAGGATGGCAACAATTGTGGAATACACGGATCAGAAACGGCCGAAGAACCTGTACCCGAAGCGAATCATCTCGCCGCCCCGTTCGGGACCCTGCTGCTTCTCCGACATGGAGGAGATCGGTGAGCCGCAGGAAGAGGATCGCAAGGTCTTCCAGTACAAGCGCTGCAAGAAGTGCGGATTCGCCTTGCGGGTGATTCTGCGCGAGATCCCGGATGTCGCGCTGGCGGCTGGGCTGCGCAGGACCCTGGTCAAGTCCTTTGTCCGGGACAGCGCCGGGTAATTGGACCCGCGGTGTGGGCGGAAAGCCATGTTCTCTTGACGGTGAACGGGGGGGAGGCCATGGGGTGGTGGGAATGCATGCGTCGGTTGGTTGCGTGCCTCGTCCTGGCAATCATCGCAGGAACGGGAACCGTCTGGGCGGAGCAGCCGGGCCTCCCACCCGGAGGCGGCCACGGGCCAGCCATGCGCCAGGGGGGCTACCACGAACCGGGAGTCGTTCAGCGCGACTTGGCCGACCGCATCGCCCACGTGGGGCGCATGTTGGGGGATCTATCGCCCATCCTCATGCGAATTGACCCGGCCTGGCCGGAGTATCCCAAGCTGGTGGAGGCGGTGGGGCTGGGCGGCGAGATCCTCCGGGATGCCCGAACGGTTCTGGCAGAGGGTCGCCTGCCCCGGGAGGTCCTCCGACGCCTCATGGATCAGGAGATCCGGATGCAGGCGGTCATGGAAGAGGTCAGACTGGCGGTCGGGAAGCGATGATTCCGGCGTGTGCCGGCGCGGACTGCCGCCACAGGCTGGAAATGCCGTGGAGGAGGTGAATGTTATGATATGCCGAGACCCTCCGGCGTCGGCCGGAGTGCAATAGCCGGGATATCCTGGCGGTTCGCTTGTCACGGCTGGAGCGCACTGGTAAGTTTCGTGGACAAGAACTGACTGGGGAGGGGGAGAGGCAAAGGAGACGTCTCATGCGATGGATGTGGGGAATCACGGCCGGGGCCCTGATCTTGGGACTGGGTCTTCTGGCCGGATCGGCAGATGCTCAGGAGGTCGTGCTCAAGGCAAAGCGCGTCCAGGCGGCGCCAACGCTGGACGGGACGGTCGAGGCGATTTGGGACCAAGCTCCCGAGTTCACCATTCCGATCTCCGGCGGCAGGAACCTCCCTGGCGGCAAGACCGATGTCAGGCTGAAGGCGGTGTATACCGCCGATCGGATCTACTTCCTGGCCCGCTGGAAGGACGCCACCGACAGTGTCCGCCGCAGCCCCTTCCAGAAGCAGGCGGACGGCACCTGGATCCAACTGAAGGACCCCAGCGACAAGGGCGGGGACAATAATCTCTACTACGAGGACAAGTTTGCGATGCTCTGGAACGTCAACATCGCGGCCGTGGAGAAGTCCGGCTGGATGTCGGTGATCCAGTTGGGCGGCGGGAAGCCCTACGGGAACAAGTTCGCGCCCGAGGCGGGCCAGCATGCCGACATGTGGCACTGGAAGCGGGTCCGGACCGGCCCGGTCGGGCAATTTGACGATCAGTACCTGGATGGGACCCGCTACGACAAGGAGAAGGCGCCGGAGGCGGGGCGGAAGAGCGACCCCAAGACCGGGGGCGGCTATGCCGACAACAAGCTGGTGGACGGGAAGCCCCAGTGGGCTCTGCCAGGCAACAAGCCGGCAGCTCCCTACTGGATCCTGGACACCGAGAAGGTCGCCTTCGATGACAGCAAGTACAAGCCGGGTGACGAGGTGCCCAGCATCATCATTGCGCCGTTCACTGGTGATCGAGCGGACATCACGGCTCAGGGCGTCTGGAAGGACGGCGAGTGGACGCTGGAGTTCAGCCGCGCCCTTACCACCGGGGGCGAGCACGACGTGCAATTCAGTGACTTGACCAAGGCGTACACCTTCGGTGTCGCCGTGTTCGACAACGCCCAGGTGCGCCACGCCTTCAACCCGAAGCCTGCCAGGCTCACCTTCGAACAGCGGTAGAAACCCGGCCGGGCGTGTTTTCCTCCCCTCCCCACGTTCGGCCGGTGTACACGGGATGCCGGCCCCGCTATTCAGTCGGAGCCGGCATCCCGTTTTGCCTACCCCAAGCCATCCAGAGTTCCGGAACGCAGTGCGCCGCCCCTCGGTACATCCTCTCCCATCCCCGGTGCCAGGCGTCGCCTCTTTGACGGAATGGCAAGGGGACCAAGGCCATGGAGTCGCCTTCTTGCCATTTCGTCCTGGATGGGCCAGCAGCGTTGGGTTCCGGGCGATCCCCCAACGTACGTGGCGGGAAAAACAGGTAGAGATCACGGGGCGTTATGTTTACCCCCCTCCCCGGCATCTCGACGTGTAGCTCTGGCACGCCTGATGCTGTCCTCTGTGTGCGAGAAGATCCCCTCCCCCGGGGGGAGGGGCTGGAGGGGCCGACCGATGCCGAAGAGAGCGAGAGCAGTGCCCATGGCCTCCCAAACGAAGAGCGTCCTCCTGTCCCGGTTGCGCACGATCGAGGGGCACGTGAGGGGAATCCTCCGGATGGTCGAGGCGGATGCCTACTGCCCGGAGGTCCTCTGGACGTCTTTCAAACCTCGGCCCAACTGAAGAGGGCCAGACTATCCCAGATTGCTACCGGGGGCAACGGCCTGCCAGCACGCCCGAGGACCGCGAGGCCCCGCCTGGCCGGGCCGGCTGCCCAAGATCCCGAAGGGAGGTGATCGTCATGACGCCACTTCGCTTCACACCTGTGGCCCTTTCCCTCGGACTGTTCCTGGCCATCACCTTTACACTCTGCGTGCTCTGGGGGCTGGTCTTCCCGGGGACGGGGGCGATGCAGCGGGCCATGGAAGCCGCCCTGCCGTGGTTTGCATGGTTGAGCTGGGGCAGCTTCTTCCTGGGTCTCGTGGAGACGTTTCTCTACGGGATCTATGCGGGGGCGGTCTTCGTCCCGCTGTACAACGGCCTGAGCCGCTGGAAGAGCCAGGTGCCAGCCAAGGCCTAGGGATGGCAATCAGGCAATCGGGCGATCTGGCAATCGGAGAGGCCAGCTTGCCGGATCGCCGACTTGCCGGAGGGCCGGATAAGCATGGCGAACTTGGTGTCTTGGCGGTGAAGCTCTGAAGGAGATCATTCATGGCCAGTCGAACCATCACGTTGACGATCAACGGCATGCATTGCGCCTCGTGTCAGGCCGCGATCGAGACGGCCCTGGGGGACCTGCCAGGCATATCGAATGTTGCAGTGAACATTTCCGCCGGGAAGGCACAGGTCTCTTATGATCCGGCCCGAGTGGGCCTGGCGGAGATGGCGCGTAGCGTGGCTGAAGTCGGCTACGAAATCGGCGAGGGAGAGCTAACCCTCAAGGTGACCGGCATGAGCTGCGCGTCCTGCGCCAGCAAGATCGAGACGGCGGTGGGCGCCCTGGACGGGATCGCCGGTGTGGTGGTGAATGTCCCCGCCGAGTTGACCAAGGTCCGATACTACGCGGGCCTGGCGACCCCGGCCGAGATCCGGCGTGCCATTCGCGACATGGGCTACCAGGTGGAGGAACGTGCCGAGGGGCAGGCGGCCCTGGACCGGGAACGGGAGGCCCGCCGCCGGGAGTTGCGCCGCCAGGGATTCTGGATGCTGGTCTCCTGGCCCCTGGCGTTCCTCATCATGCTGGGGACCTTCCGCGACTACTGGCTCCTCCCTCGCTTCGTCCCGGAGTTTCTTGCCAGCCGCATCGTCCTCTTCCTGCTGACGACGCCCATAGTCGTGGGGCCCGGCTGGCAGTTCTTCCTGAATAGTTTCCGCGGGCTCCGGCGCGGCGTCACCGACATGAACCTCCTCTACGCCACCGGGATCGGCGCCGCCTATCTCATCGGGGTGGTCAACACCTTCTGGCCCACGGCGGGCTTCGGCGGGGAGAAAGCGGTCTTCTTTGAGTCCGCCGCCCTCCTGACAGCGTTCATCATCCTGGGCAAGTGGCTGGAGGCCCTCACCCGGGGCCGAACCTCGGAAGCGATCCGGCGGCTCATGGCCCTCCAGCCCAAGATCGCCCGGGTGATCCGGAACGACCGAGAGATTGAACTCCCGGCCGACGAGGTGCTGGCTGATGACCTGGTCCTGGTCCGACCCGGGGAACGGATCCCGGTGGACGGCCTTGTCTTGGAGGGATACTCCGCCGTGGACGAGTCCATGCTCACCGGCGAGTCCCTTCCGGTGGAGAAGAAGGCGGGGGACGAGGTGATCGGCGGGACCATGAACAAGACCGGGGCCTTCAAGTTCCGCGCAACCAAAGTGGGGAAGGAAACGGCCCTGGCCCAGATCATCCACTTGGTGGAGGAGGCCCAGGCCAGCAAGGCGCCCATCCAGAAGCTGGCCGACTGGGTGGCGGGCCACTTCATCCTGGGGGTCCACGTCCTGGCCCTGAGCGTGTTCTTCTTCTGGTTCTTCGTTGGATACTGGCGCTTCTTCGATCCCCAGAGCACCTTCTTGCTCACCCCCTATGCCCTGGGGGAGATCGGTCATCTCCTGTCCCTGCGCCGTGGGCATGGCCACCCCCTCGGCCATGATGGCCGGCACGGGGAAGGGGGCGGAGCATGGCGTCCTGTTCAAGGGGGCTGACGCCATCGAGGCGACGTCCAAGCTCCGGGCGATCATCTTCGACAAGACCGGCACGCTCACCCGGGGGGAGCCGTCGGTCACGGATGTCACGAGCCGAGAGCCGAGAGCCGAGAGCCGAGACGAAGTCCTTAGGCTAGCGGCGATTGCGGAGAAGAATTCGGAGCACCCGCTGGGAGAGGCGATCGTCCGAGGGGCGACGGAGCGTGGCCTCGCCGTGCCCGACGCCGACCGCTTCAATGCCATCCCGGGCCACGGCGTGGAGGCACAGCACGAGGGCCGCGTCCTCCTCCTTGGGAACCGCAAGCTCATGCGGGAGCGCGGAGTGGATCTGGCCCCCCTCCTGCCGCAAGCCGAGGCCCTGGAAGCGAATGGGAAGACGGCCATGTTCCTAGCCGTGGACGGCAACGCCGCCGGCATCATCGCCGTGGCGGATACCCTGAAGGAGCACTCGACCGAGGCCATCGCCCGTTTGCATCGGCTGGGGTTGGAAGTTCTGATGATCACCGGTGACAACCGCCGGACGGCCGAGGCCATCGCGAAGCAAGTGGGCATTGACCGGATCCTGGCCGAGGTGCTTCCTCAGGACAAAGCCGAAGAGGTGAAGAAGCTTCAGGTGGAGGGAAAGCG
>JACQXP010000097.1 GCA_016208645.1 Candidatus Methylomirabilota bacterium
CTGCCTCTTCTCGGGGAGGCTCTTCGGACTCTCCCGGATAGCGGTATTTCCAGGCGAATTCGCTGAGTGGTGCCGCGTGCCGAAGAAGCGGCTCCAACTCAGCATCTATCTCAACGCACTGCCCTCCGATTTCCACCAAGTCATGAGTCTTGCGGAATGGCTGGTCGTGCCACGTCAGAAGGGCCTTGATCGCCTTCTCCGCCGCCTGCTGGCAGTGAAAAAGGACATCCTCCAATAATGGAGGCGACGCCGCGAGGTCGGTCTCCGCCGCTCGCAGATCGTTCCTGGCTTTCATAAGCCACGCCCGTGTATCCGCCACCTGCTGCGGATCAAGCTGCATGAACCAGCCTCCCCTCGCGCACCACTGTGGCCGGAAGAGACGCCTTGAGATGCAGCCGCCTGTCAAAAGCCTCCCGGGTCCAGACGAGGATATCGGCTGCCGTACCCGTCCCCCATAAGACCTGGTAGGCAAGACGACTCCCCCGCCTCTCGTGTGGAGCTGAATCGGGGACGACCACCATGAGGTCATAGTCGCTGTCACGGGTCACCTCACCCCGCGCACAGGAGCCAAACAGATAGATCCGGTCAGGCCGATACGCCTCGACGAGGCGCCGGACGATCTCGGCAAGTTTCGGATCCTCGATCTCAGCCTGGCCCATGGCGTCCTCCACGAACATTCTTCTCAAGGGTGGAGATTCTCGCGTAGCGTTCCACAGTCCTGCAAATTAGTCAAGCGTGAGGCCGCCTCTCGACGTCGTGCAGGAGGGATCGGATTGGCGGCGCGGACGACCTAAACGGTCCGCACGGGAAAGTAGGTGAGGGGGGTGCCGGGCCGATGAGAAGCCGGACCGGACCGTCCTGGATTGCCGGCGAGAGTTGTAAACCCGTCAGGCGTCTTGATGCTCCGGAATGAGGATCGTGCGCAGGGTTGTCCGGTCCGCAACCATCTGCAAGGCCCGGCGCAACTCGGACAGCGGCAGGCGCGCCGTGATGAGGCGCTCGACCGGGACCTGGCCCGCCACGAGCTGTTGCACCGACTGCGCGACGTCGGCCGGAGTGTGATGGTAGATGGGCTGGATGCTGATCTCCTCGTAGTGCAGGTGACCGATATCCACGGGGAGCGTCGGCCCCGGGGCCACGCCCCCGAAGGAGACCAGGGTTCCCCCGCGCCCGACCAGACCCAGCGCCTCTCGGTGGGTCTCCAGCGCGCCGACCGATTCGATGACCACGTCGGCATCCGGCCGGCCGATGGCCGCCTGGAGCATATCCCGCGTGTTGCCATCCTTCGAATTCAAGCCATGATTGGCCCCCAGGGCCCTGGCCACGGCCAATCGGTCATCCTGATGGTCCAGGGAGACGATGACCGGATCCGGACCGTAACGCCGGCGGAGGGCAATCACCCAGAACAGCCCCATGGGTCCCGCCCCCAGGATCACGACCGCATCCCGGGGTTGAATGGCGACGCGGCGCACCGCATGCAGGACGCAGGCATACGGTTCGGTGAAGACCACCCGCTCCGGCGGAACATCCGCGGGGATCTCGTGCAGGTTGACCCGGACCAACCGGGACGGCACCAGGATGTAGGGGGCGAAGGCGCCGTTGTTGTATTGAATGTCCTCGCACATGCTCTGCCGGCCGCGCCGGCACTGGCGACACACGGCACCCTCCTCGGCAAGGCAGGGCGCCGAATTGGCGGCCACCACCCGCTGGCCGGGACGCCAGCGCGCCTCGACCCCGGGGCCCACGGCCACGATCGTCCCGGCCCACTCGTGGCCGAAGAGGCCCGGGATCTTGATCATCGGGTGCTGGCCGCGGAGATACACCTTGCGGTCGGTGAAATCTATGGAGGCGACGTCCACCCGGGCCAGGACCTCGCCGGGGCCGGGGAGGGGGATCGGCACGTCCTCCATCCGCACGTCCTCGGTGCCGTAGAGGACGGCCGCCCGCATCAGGCCACGTGTCTGGAACGCCGGCGCGGGAGTCATGGGTGGAAGATCACCTTGGTGGCCATCCCGGTGCGCTGCAACTCGACCCCCTCGTCGAACGCGTCCAGGGGCAGGCGATGGCTGATCAGGGGCCCGACCCGGACCCGGCTTCGCGCCAGCAGCTCGAACGCCTTGGCCAGGGTGGCGGGCGTCGAGGAGTAGGTGGAGAAGAGGGCCAGCTCCCGGTAGAACAGGTCGGCCAGATCCACGGGCAGGCGTGGGCCGTTTGTCGGGCCGGCGAAGATGTTGATCCGGCCGCCCGGCCGAAGCACCTGCTGCATCTGCGCCAGGATCTTCTCGCTCACCACGGTGAGGATGGCGCCGTCCAGGCCGACGCCGCCCGTCATCTCGGATACCTTCCGGGGGACGTCCTCGCGCGCGGGGTTGATCGTGGCCGTGAGTTGCAGGGCCCGGGCCAGCGCCAGCCGGGCCTCGGAGATGTCCAGGAGGATGGGCATCGCCTCGCGGGCGGCCACGGTCTGAGCGATGAGCAGGCCCATCCCGCCGCCGCCCACCACGGCGATGCGGTCGCCGGGCAGGACCCGGGACCGCTCCACGGCGCGCACGGCGCAGGCCAGCGGCTCGGTGAATGAGGCCACCTCGAACGGCATGTCATCCGGCAGGGGGAGGGTCACCCGCTCGACATGGAGCCGGGGGATCCGGATGAGTTCCGCGAAGCCGCACGGATCGATGTTCGTCGCCTTGAATTGCGGGCACATGGACTCGTTGCCGTGCCGGCAGGCCCAGCACGCGCCGCAGGGGACGTGATGAGCGGCCGTGACGCGGTCGCCCGGGGAGAACTTGGTGATGCCCGGGCCGACCTGCCGCACCACGCCGGCCAGCTCGTGACCGAGGATCACCCCGCTTGAGTTCTTGGGCTGGGCCAGCTTGGCCAGGTCCGTGCCGCAGAGGCCGCAGGCCCGCATCTCCACCAGAATCTCGCCGGGCCCGATGAAGGGTGGGGCGACCTCGCAGAGGCCGAAGCCGCCCGAGGGCCGCGCCAGAACCGCCTTCATCATTCGACATTCCCCGTTCGATATTCGATATTCGCCTTCGCAGCCCGCGCAGTCCCGAGGGTTTGCCCATGCGGGTTTCGGTTCACGCGGGAGCCGGGGGCCTGTAGCGCTGCTTGAGGGCGGCCGGCGCGATGGCAATCCGCTTGCCCCCCACATCCTCCAGGATGTAGACCTCATCGGTCAGGGAGCCGCTGGCGAAGACCTCGAAGACCTCCAGGACGTCCTCCAGGGTCTTCCCCTTCGCGGCCGCCATCCGCTGATCCACCTGTTCCATGGGGACACGCATCTCGCCCCAGCCCGCTTGTCAGAAGTTCAGTTGCGCAGTTACGGTGCGCCCCCTCCGGCTTTCTGCCTTCCGCCTTCTGCCTTCTGCTTTCCGCCCGGTTCTTCCCCCTGACCCCTCGTATCCGTCTCTCTCCCATCGGCCTCCGCCGCGTCCCGAACTTCATCCGGATCCGGCTTGCGCTTCCGCAGGCCCTTGAAGGGGAGCGAGCGCGCCAGCACCTTCTCCTTGCACTTGGAGCACCGCCACCCCAGGCACAGGCCGTACTGCTGCCAGATCCAGTCGGCCGGGTACATGCGCCCGCCGCATTTCCGGCAGGACCGGGGACCCGATTCCTTGCTCCACCGCGGGGCCGTGGGCTCGACCTGCGGCCGGGGCTTTGGCGGCCGGCGATCACGTCGGTCCGCATCCCGCCTAGCGGGACGGACTCCTTCGGAGCGGCCGTGCCGACGACCTGGCCCCTTGCCTCCCCCTCCTGGTTGACTCATGCTGACCTCATCGCTCCGTGTGGCATGCCCCCCTCCATACCTCCGCGTCCACGGGCCTGCGAGCAACGGGTTATGGCCTCGCTTGACCATCAAGAGAATGCACTGCCCTCGTGAAATCGGAATAGACGGTGATCGCGAGCATCATGCGTCCGTCCGGGGGGTCACCGGTTGCCCCGACAGGTCACGCACGGGCACGCCTCCCGCAAGAACGTGTAGGAGTAGATCCCGCTGTCGTGGCCGTCGCTCCAGACGAAGTTGATGGCGTAGCGCCCGACCGGCTTGACCTCGGCGACCTGGATCTCCCCCGCCTTGACGATCGGGCCGGTCAGCAGCGTGAGGCTGAGGCCGCCCGGCGCGGCCTGCTTGCCCCGCTCGTCGTTGCACAGGGCGCAGGGGCACTCCCGCCGCAGGAGGTCGAAGCCGTATACGCTCTCGTGGCCGTCCTGCCAGCGGATGTGGACCTGGCGCTTCTCGCGGCTGACCGCGATCTCCTTGGGGTTTGTGGCGATCGTCGGATCCATTTGCATTCCCCTCAGGCGGACGCAACGCATCCCACCCCGGCGGGCCGTCAGCCGTCTCGGCGAACCACGCGCCGGAGGTCCTCCAGGGGGGCCGGCGGCACGCCGGCCGTGGCCAGGTTCTCTTCGACATGGGCAATCTGCTTCATTCCGACCAGGGCGACCCCCAGGCCCGGGGTGGACCGGACGAACTGGATTGCCCGCTGCGCATCGGTGGTGAGGCCAGGGAGCGCTTCCCCCACGAGCGGGGGGAGGCCGCGGGCCATCTGCCCCTGCAAGATAGAGGCGCTCGCCATGGTGAGGATCCCCAGGCGCGACGACGCCTCCAGGGTGGAGACCCATTCACCGTCCACCTGCTGGTTGGCCCGGGTCAGGGCCTCCGGCATTCCGAGGTTGTGGGGGAGCTGAATCACCCGGAAGTGATGATCCGGGCCGCCGACCTCGCGAGCCAGCGCCGCCAGTTCCGACAGCGAGAGGTAGTCGCGGGCCGACGGGGGCTGGCGGTATCCGTTCCAGGTGGCGGTGCCATACATCCGGATCCTCCCCTGGGCGACCGCACCCTCGAGGGTGGCGAACGCCTCGCGAAGGCGTGGCAGGAACCGGTCGCGGGGCACCTCCTGGAGCTGGGTCTCGGGATTGTGGAGGTAGTAGATGTCCACGCAGTCGAGGCCGAGGTTCTGGCGGCTGCGCTCCAGTTGATGCCGCAGGTAGGCCGGCGTCATGCAGTGGCAGCCGGCGACGAGGTCTTCCGGCCGCATGATCCCCGGGTGGACGAAGGTCTCCTGGAAGTAGGCCCGGGGATCCGGCGGGTAGCCGCCGTCGAAGGGCACGAACCCCCCTTTGGTGGCCACCACGATCTCGTCCCGGGCGGCGCGCCCCGCCCGGACCATGAGGGCGAGCGCCTCGCCCACCGCCCGCTCGCTGCGCTGGTGCCGGTAATTGATGGCACTGTCCAGGACGTTACAGCCCAGTTCGAAGGCGCGCGTCACCGCCCCGCGATACTGCTCATCAGTCCGCGCATCCTCATCGCCCAGGTAGGTCCCGAGGCCTACCGAGGACAACCAGAGATCCTGAAAGCGGCGGAAGTGGCCGTCGGCAACCCTGGCGGTGAACCGCCGGCGGTAGCGATCCGTGCCTTCCGGTGTGGCGTGGCCGGGAAGTCCCATGCGAGGACCCTGTCAAGGGCGTTCGGATGCTCGACTTCTGAGCTCGAGGGACATGGCTTTTGACGGGTCGGATGGTACCCCGTCTATCGCCATTCCACAAGCGGCGAGCCGTCGGCTTCCGGCGCTGCCATTTGTCTGGACCGCGGGCTTGAGAGGCTAGTACCCGCGCTGGAGCTGAAACGAAACGGCCATCTCCTCCTCGGCCTCGGGGATCCTGCCCATGTCCCGGTACACGGTGGAGAGGCTGGTGTGGTACATGGGCTCCTGCGGGTTGATCTCGATCGCTCGCTGGATGGCCTCGACCGCCTCGGGGAGCCGTTTGAGCTTGTGCAGCGCGTGCCCGATGGCCAGGCAGGCATCGGCGAAGGATGGGTCCAGTTCCACCGCCTTGCGAAGTTCCTGGATGGCCTCCTCGTGTTTGTTCTCCCCGTAGAGGGTCAGGCCCTTGCCGAAATGCTCCTCCTTCGTGGGCATGAGTCGTCTCCTGTCGGTGGAGCCGGGGTGGGTTCCGCTGTCACTGCTCGCCGATGGGGGGCAGTGGGGTCTCGGACGGCTTCCGGCGCCTCCGGCGCCGGCGCTTTTTCCGCGGTTCGGCGCCCGTCACGGGTGTCTCCGCGACGGCCGCCGGGGCCTCGCGCCGGCTCGCATTTCGCACAGCGGGACGGACGACCGCCGGGCGACGGTCCGGACGGCTGCGGACACCCGCTTCGACGGGACGGGAAACGGGTTTGACGAAGAGGTCGTCGCCCGGCCACTCGACCGGGATCTTGTGGCCGATGTATTCCTCGATGGCCTCCAGCGAGAGGACGTACTGTTCGTCCGCCAAGCTGATGGCCTTGCCCGAGGCGCCGGCCCGCGCGGTCCGGCCGATCCGGTGGACGTAATCTTCCGCATCCTGCGACAGGTCGTAGTTGATGACGTGGGTGACTCCCTCGATGTGCAACCCGCGAGAGGCGACGTCGGTGGCCACCAGGATGTGGAGGCCCCCCTCCTTGAACGCCTGCATGATCTTCAGGCGCTTCCGCTGGTCCACGTCCCCGGTGATGGCCCGGGCGTGGTAGCCGACCCGGACCAGCCGCTCCGCCAGCCGCTCCGCCTCGTGTTTCATGTTGGCGAAGATCAGGATCCGCTTCCCTTTCTCCCGTGCCAGCAGGCCGAGGAGGAGCGGAAACTTCTCCTCCCTCGTGACGTGGTACAGGACCTCCTCCACTCCCTCGACCGTGATCTGCTCCGGTGAGACCGACACCATGGTGGGATTGTTCATGCACTCGTAGGCCAGCTCCAGCACGCGGTGTGCCAGCGTGGCGGAGAAGAGGAACGACTGCCGCCGCTCCGGGGGAGGGAGCTGCCGGGCGAGGTAGCGGATGTCCTTGATGAACCCCATATCGAACATCCGGTCGGCCTCGTCGATCACCAGGATCTCGACCCCCTTCAGCGCGTAGACCCCCTGCTTGAAATAGTCAATGAGGCGGCCGGGCGTCCCGATCAGCAGGTCCACGCCCCCGCGCAAGGTCTCCCGTTGCTTGAGGTAGTCCACCCCGCCGTAGACCACCTGCATGTCCAGGCCGGTCTCCTGGCCGAGCAGGCGGGCGTCCTGGTGGATCTGCACGGCCAACTCCCGCGTCGGCGCCACCACCAGGGCCCGCGGGCCGGCCTGTCCCCTGGGGCGCCGGTCCGCCTCCCGCAGGAGCCGGGTGAAGATGGAGATCAGGAACGCCGCCGTCTTCCCCGTGCCGGTCTGGGCCTGGCCCGCCACATCCCGACCTCGGAGCGCGATGGGCAGCACGTCCTCCTGGATCGGGGTGCAGGCGGTGAAGCCGGCGGCCTGGATGCCCCGCATCACGGATTCCGGCAGATCGAAGGAGAGGAAGTCTCTGCTCATGATGTGGACGGACCCCGACGATACTGGAGAGGGTGGGCTGTCGCGGCAGGCGCCTTATAACATGGGGGGAGGGCTGGGTCAACTTCCGGGGGAGAACCGCGAGGGGATGGGGAACGCTGCTGTCCCCGCCAGGAGGATGGGATCAGGCCGCCTGGCGCCCAGCCTCAAGGTACGAGATGTACCGGCGGAGCCCCTCGAAGAAGAGGCGCTCGTAGGCGAGGAGGGATTCCAGGGACTCCTCCCCATCCAGCGCCTCCAGTTGAGCCCACAGCTCTGGCTCCCGTTCCCGGAGATACGGGATCGCCCCCTCGATGTACTCCGCCTGGAGGCGCTTGCCCATGGCGACGACGAGGCCATTGAGGGACTTTTCGTTCATCTCACTCACCGCATTGCGGCAGTCTGGACAGCTTGGTGCGTCCAATAGAGCAGGCATGACCCTCCCCCCTCCCTTCCGGTTCTTGCGTCCTCTCCCTTTGAGAATCATAGGTTATCTGCTGAATACCATACATCAGTTTGGCTGTCAAGCTCTTTCTGTTGGTTTCTTCTCTTATTTAGGTGCAATGGACGGGCCTTGTCATCGATATCTTCGGTGTGTCTATCTGCGTTGACCTGCGTTTCCGCCGAAGGCAGAGGGTTCCGGTGTCCCCTCGCCACTACGCCAGGTTGAAGCACACCATCCGCAGGTTGGTCATCTCCTCGATGGCGAACCGCACGCCCTCGCGCCCGATCCCGCTCATCTTGTTGCCCCCGTAGGGCATGTGATCCACGCGGAAGATCGAGGTGTCGTTGATCATGATGCCGCCGACGTCCACCCGCTTGATGGCCTTGAACGCCTTGCCGATGTCCCGGGTGTAGACGCCCGCCTGGAGACCGTACGGGCTATCAGCCAGGAGTTCCAGCGCCTCGTCGAAATCCTTGTACGTGACCAGCGAGACCAACGGGGCGAAGGTCTCCTGGCACATGACCTTCATGTCGTGCCGGACGTTGTCCAGGACCGTGGGCCACAGGATCCGTCCCTCGCGCTTGCCGCCGACCAGGATCTTGGCCCCCTGGGCCACCGCCTCGTTGATCCAGGCCTC
>JACQXP010000098.1 GCA_016208645.1 Candidatus Methylomirabilota bacterium
GGCGATCCCGAGCAGGGGGGCGACGGCTAGCACGCCGTAGGCGATTCCCCAGCGGATCATCTCATTCCCACCCTGGATCTGCTTGGTGAGGTCGAGCGTCGCGCCGAAGACCGCCGGCGAGATGGCCATCACGGTCCAGCCGAACAGCATCTGGAGGCTGAAGGCGCCGCCCAGGGAGCGCGGAGGGACCAGCTCCATGAGGCTGGCCGAGTAGGCGGGGGAGTCGGCCACCACCACGATCCCGTAGATCAGGCTGACCGCCAGGACCAGGGCGAGTGGCGCGTGGAGCAGCCACCCGAAGGTGGCGGAGCAGACGAAGCTCACCCCGAGGAGAGCCCTGGCGGCGCGCGCCCGGCCGAGGCGATCGGCGAGGCGCCCCCCGAGGACGCCGCCGAGTCCGCCCACCCCGATGATTCCTGCGGCCAGCACGCCTCCCCAGGTGAGGGCCGCCGCCTGCCCGGCCCCCCGGGCCTGAAGCAGGGTCACCATGAATGGTGACGTCCAGCCCCACATCCCGAACAGCTCCCAGTTGTGCGCGGTGTACGCCCCGATGACCCTCAGCGCCTGGCGATTGGTGAACACGTCGGCCAGGTAGCGGGTGCGCCCCCCGACGCCGCCAGCCACTGGGCTCGCCGACACCCCGAGCGCCAAGACGAGGGCCCCCAGGAGTTCAGCGGCCCCGACACCCGCCATGGTCAGGCGCCAGCCGATCCGCGTGGCCAGCGCCCCCACGTAGAAGAGGGAGCCGGCATAGCCGACTACCAGCACGCCGATGAATACCCCCGTGGCTGTGCCACGCCGGGCCGTCGGGATCGTCTCGGCGATGTGCTTCAGCGCAGGCAGGTAGAGCCCGCCCAGGCAGACGCCCACCAAGAGGCGCAGACCAATTCCGGACCAGAAATCGCGGGCCCCCAGCGCGAAGAGCAGGTCGCCCAGGGCCACCAGCACCGCTGCCCACGCCATGATGGGCTTGGTCCGCATGCGGTCCAGGAGGAACCCCACAACGACATAGGCGATCAGGTTTCCGAGCTGGAAGGCCCCCAGGATGAGGCCCGCCTGGCTGGCGCTCAGGTGCCATTCGGCGCCCACGATGGGGATGAGCGCCGAGAACGTCAGGCCCGTCTGGTGGCCCAGGAACTGCCCGAGGCACAGGGCGGCGAAGCCTGAAGATCGGTCGGGCTCTGGGCGACTGGCGGCCATGCAGAGCTCCTCGCGGCGGACGCGGAAGTTCGCGGCACTTTACCCGTCCCGGCTCGGCCCGTCAATGCGCAACTGCGCCCCTCCGTCGCCTTGACGCACCGGATGCCGTGAGGCTGCGGACAAACGACGGCGTCGGGGTGGCGCTGGAGGAACGCAAAGGAGAAATCCGCATGCATCGTCTCACGCGCAGGGAGCTGCTCAAGGCGGGCGTGGCGACGGCGGTCCTGGCCCGGTCCGCCCGGGCAGCCGTCTCGCCCGTGTACCTTCTGCGCACGACGGACCGGGCAGAGGGAATCCGGCGCGGCCTGGCGGCGTTGGGTTTCCCCCCGGCCCGCGGCAAGCGCGTGGTCATCAAGCCGAACTTCAACAGCGCGGATGACTTTCCCGCGTCCACCCACCCGGACACGATCGGCGCGCTGGTCCGGCATTTCCAGGCCGCCGGAGCGGGTCAGATCACCGTCGCCGATCGAAGCGGCATGGGGAATACGCGACGGGTGATGGAACAGAAAGGGGTGTTCGCCCAGGCGAAGCGGATGGGTTTCCAGGCCGTGGTCCTTGACGAGACGCCGATGAACGGGTGGATCGAGGAGCGATTGCCTGGGGGCCACTGGTCGCGGGGGGTGCTGTTCCCCAGGCTCTTGCAGGAGGCCGATCTCCTGGTCCAGACCTGCTGCCTCAAGACGCACCGCTACGGCGGCCACTTCACCCTCTCGCTGAAGAATTCCGTCGGGATGGTGGCGAAGGACTCGCCCAGCGACAACTACAATTACATGAGCGAGCTGCACGGGTCCGCGTACCAGCGCCAGATGATCGCCGAGATCAATCAACTCTACCGGCCGGCCATGGTGGTCATGGACGGCCTGGAGGCGTTCACCGACGGAGGGCCGGAGAGCGGCACGCTGGTCGCCCCGCAGGTGATGGTGTTTGGAACCGACCGGGTGGCGGTGGACGCGGTGGGCGTGGCCATCCTGCGGATGCACGGGGGGAATGCGACGATCTCCCGCGGGCGGATCTTCGAGCAGGAGCAGATCGCCAGGGCGGCTCAGCTCGGGCTGGGTGCCCGGGGA
>JACQXP010000132.1 GCA_016208645.1 Candidatus Methylomirabilota bacterium
CGGATCAGGACGGTGCCGATGGGCAGGACGGTGAACACCAGCACCAGCGCGGTGAGGAGGGCGCCCACCGCCAGGAAGGCGGGATCGCGGGCGGCCGCCCTGGCCTCCGCGCCGAACCCCGCCAGGCGGGACCGGGCGGAGGCCCAGGGCGTCGTGGTCGCGACGGTCAGGGTGTGGTCAGACACCTCGTCCCCGAAAAATGAAAGGGCGTTCGGCGGTTCGACCGTTCGGTCGTTCGAGAACCACCAAACACCCGGGACCCACGGCACCGCGGTGGATACCCACCGCCGTGGCCTGGGTGCCCCGACCAGCCGAACGTTGCTGGGCGGTTATTTGCCGAACTTGTCCTTCCAGGCCTTCATGATGCGCTCCTGGTTCGTGCCGGCCCAGTCGAAGTCATAGCTCATCAGCTTCGGCTCGATGGCCACCAGGCCCGGGATGCCCGGACGCGTCACCTTGGATCGCAGCTTGGCGGCCGCCCGCATGCCGCGCTCGCTCCCCACAAAGTCCACCACCTTCTTGGCCGCCTCGACGTTCTTGGCGGACTTGAAGATCACGATGGTGTCCAGGTCCAGGGGGGTCCCCTCGCTCGGAATGATGAACTCGATGGGAAACCCCTTCTGCATCCGCGACATCACGGCCTGGTCCCAGGTGATGGCCGCCGCATACTCGCCGCGGGCCACCATCTCGGCCGGGGCGGAGCCGGACTTGGTGTACTGGGCCACGTTCTTGTCCAAACGCTGCAGGTAATCCCACCCCTTGTCCTCGCCCATGAGCTGGAAGAGCCCGGAAACGGCGAGGTACGCGGTGCCCGAGGTGCCCGGGTTCGGCATCACGACCTCGCCCTTCCACTTGGGGTCGAGCAGATCGTCCCAGCTCTTGGGGGCCATCAGCCCCTTCTTGGCCAGGATGTCCCGGTTCACCGTGATGGCGTTGAACCAGTAGGACCACCCGTACCAGGTGCCGTCCGGGTCCTTGAACTCGGCGGGCACCCCCTCCCAGGCAGATGACTTGTAGGCGAGCAGCAGCCCCTGCTTCTTCGCCTGGCGGGCGAAGGCGTTGGGCATCCCCCACTGCACATCGGCTCAGCAGCAGCCCCCGCTTCTTCGCCTGCCGGGCAAAGGCATTGGGCATGCCCCACTGGACGTCGGCCCCGACGTTTGGCTGTTCCGCCTGGACGCGGGCCCACAGCTCGCTGCTGGACATCCGGACGTGGTTCACCTTGAGGCCGGTGGCAGCCTCCAGTTCCTTGAACAGGGCCTCGTTCTCGGGTGGATCGTTGGTGGTGTAGATGTTGACCACTTGCTGCGCCTGCGACTGGGGCAGGCCCGGGCCGCCCACCACCAGGGCCGCGACCAGGCCCAAGAGCACCAGCCTGCACGTGAAATGTCCCCTCCCCCTCGAAACCATCGTCAGGCTCCTTTCTCCCCGCCGCTCACTGTCACGCGGGGCGTCTGTGGTCGTCCGTCGGCTCGGCGTCCCGCCTTCGCCGGGAACTGGGCAATCGCTGGATGCACCACCCCACCGCCGATGAGGATGATGGCTGCATTATCCCGAACAGTGCAGTTTGGCGGTGAAATTCTTGGGATGAAGGGTCAGAGGTGACGGCGACGTTCCGCGGGGTGGATGAGGGGAGGGATGAGCGAAGGCCTTCGCCAGGGGAACATCTTGCCCCTGCGCAGCGGTCAAGCCCTGACAGCAGGGCGGGCTGTCGCTCGTGCGGTCGCATGGCGCCCTTCCCCAGTCGCCTGGACCGAAGCTCGTGCCACCGTTGTTGTCGGCGGGGAAGTCTCTCCCAGCACCCCATCAGGGTCAAGCGAATTGTGCGGGAGCCTTCAGCCCAGGAATTTCACCGCAGAGCTCGCAGAGACCGCAAAGGCCTGAGGGATCTCAAACAGCCGAGGGGACACGCTTGTCCAGACTGTTCCGGACCGTGTTTCACACATTCACCTCGCCAAATCTGGAATTATCAGGGGATTCTTTGCGTGCTTTGCGTCCTCTGCGGTTCAATTATAGTGTCTGGGTTCAGGACAGGGGCGGGTCACGACCGGCGGCGGGAGCGTACCACCTCGGCGATCCGCCGGATGTGCTCGGGCGTGCTGCCGCAGCAGGCGCCGACGATGTTGGCCCCGGCATCCAGGATGGGGGGATAGGCCTCGGGCATGGCCTCGGGCGGCAACTCGTACACCGTGCGGTCGTCCACCATCTTTGGCAGCCCGGCGTTCGGGTACGCCACCAGAAAGGCACCGACGGCCTGGCGCATCTCCCGGAGGATGACCGCCGCGCGCGCCGGGCCGCCGTCCCCGCAGTTGCATCCCACCACGTCCGCCCCCGCCTCCAAAAGCAGGCGGGCCGCCTCGGCCGGGGTCGTCCCCCACATGGTCCGGTCAATGTTCTTGTCCCGGCCCCACTGGAAGAACATGCTGCACATCACGGGGAGGCCGGTCGCCTCCTTGGCAGCCTTGATCGCGATGATCGCCTCGTCCGGAATCATCATCGTCTCGATGGCGAAGAGGTCTGCCCCGCCCTCGGCCAGGGCCAGGGCCTGCTCCCTGAAGTTCTCGTAAAACACCTCGGCGGGGGTATCGCCCAGCGGCTCGAACGTGTCCGGGAGATGGCCCGTCGGCCCGATGGAACCGGCGACGAATTTGCCCGGCGGGCAGACCGACCGCGCCAGCTTCACCCCCTTGACGTTCAGCTCCCGGACACGATCCTGGAGGTCATACGGCTTGAGCTTGAGCCGGGTGCCGCCGAACGTGTTCGTCTCCACCAGGTCGCTCCCCGCGTCGAAGTAGGCGCGGTGGATCCCCTGGATCACCTCGGGCCGGGTGTCGTTCCAGAGTTCCGGACAGGCCCCGTCAACCAGGCCCGCCTCGAAGAGCATCGTCCCCATGGCCCCGTCGAAGACCAGGACCTCGGACTTCAGCCGTTCCAGAAATGCGTTCCCCGCCGGTTCCATGGGCGCGCGGACCCTCCTCTGTTGAATTGGCGTGATAGCCGAATCCCGCTTTTTTATCGCAGATCGCGCGACGCTGACAAGGAAAAACGCGCGGGATGAGAATCACCAAGAGAGCGGACAGACCAGGGCGGAGTTGGTCGAGTAGGGTCCGCGCC
>JACQXP010000133.1 GCA_016208645.1 Candidatus Methylomirabilota bacterium
ATCCGGTCCGCCTCGATCCGCAGGGCCGTTTCCAGGTGCTCGCTGGGCAGCGTGATGTGGTAGGCGGTGGCGTCGAAGCCGGTGAAGGCGCTGTGGCGCCCGCCGGCCAATTGCACGAGGCGATCAATCCCGCCCGGCTTCAGGCTGGCGGTGCCCTTGAACATCATGTGCTCGACCTGGTGGGAGATGCCCGTGATGCCTGGCTGCTCGTTGCGGGAGCCCACCCGGTACCAGGTCCAGACGGCCACCGCGGGCGCCGCGTGGATCTCCTTGGTGAGGACCTTGAGGCCGTTCGGCAGGATGGTTTCCCGGACACCGGAATCTACATCAGCACCGGCGGCCGGGACAATGGCGGGAAGCAGGATTCCCAGGGAGACGAGGAGGCAGAAAGAGGAAACCGTAGTTCGCGCGCGCACAACCCCTCCCCGAAGGCGAAAAAACCCGCCCACGCTACCCGACCTCCCCGGGCGCGTCAAGCCATTTTCAGCGTCCTCCGGACCTGCTGAATATGGGTAGCCCTGGGGGCTACCCGAGGTGCTTCTGGAACCGGAGGGCGGACAGGGTCAGGACACCCACCCCGAAGAGGAGCAGGGCCAGGGCCTGCGGCCACAGCACCTCCAGCCCGACCCCTTTGAGGAAGATGCCGCGGATGATCACCAGGAAGTACCGGAGCGGGATGAGGTAACTGAGGACCTGGATCGGCTCCGGCATGCTGGCGATGGGGAAGATGAATCCGGAGAGCAGCATGAAGGGCGGGTTCATGAAGAAGCCGAGCATCATGGCCTGCTGCTGGGTCTGGCTCACCGTCGAGATGAGGAGGCCCAGGCCCAGCGTGGTCATGATGAAGAGACCCGAGAGGCCCAGCAGCAGGCCGACGCTCCCGGCGATGGGCACCCGGAACCAGAAGAGCCCGACCAGGATCACGATGAAGATGTCGGCGTAGCCGATGAGGACGAACGGGATGGCCTTGCCCAGCATGAGCTGATGGGCCTGGATCGGGCTGACGATCAACTGCTCGATGGTGCCCCGTTCCTTCTCCTTGACGATGGCGGTGGCGGTCATGGTCATGGTCACGATGGTCAGGATCAGGGCCACCACCCCGGGCACCATGTAGTTCACGCTCTTGAGGTCCGGGTTGAACCAGATCCGCACCGAGGGATCCACGGCGACCGGGGGGATGGATTTCGGCCCCAGACGCTCTAGGACGATCCGGGCGGACTCGGCGTTGACGATCTGGGTCACGTATCCCTGGGCCACGTTGGCCGTGTTGGAGTCGGTCCCGTCCAGGAGAAGCTGCACCGTCGCCGTCTCGCCCCGGGCGAGCCTGGCAGCGAAGCGGGGCGGGATCAGGACCCCGGCCCGCACCGCTCCCGAGTCCATGAGGTCTCGAATTCGCCGCTCGTCGGTCACGAGATAACGGATGTCGAAGTAGCCCGAGGTGGCAAACCGGTCGGCGAAGGCGCGGCTTTCCGGGGTCCGGTCCAGGTCGCAGATCACCGTGGCCAGGTGCTTGATATCAGACGAGACGGCGTAGCCCATGAGGATCAGTTGCAGGACCGGCAGGATGAGGAGGATGGGCAGCAGCCGCCGATCCCGGCGGATTTGGATGAATTCCTTCCTGACCAACAATGAAAAACCGCGCAATGGGAAACCCGGTCTGGCTCCGGCAAATTGTCCGTTGTCAGTTGTCGGTTTGAGATTGTTCATTCCCCGCAGTCCGCGGGGCTCACTCCAGCCGCTTGCGGAACTTGGCGGAGCTGGCGACCAGCATGAACACGGCGAACACGCTCAGGAACACCAATTCCTTCCAAAAAACGGCCAGGCCCACGCCCTTGAGGAAGATGCCGCGGATGACGACCAGGAAGTAGCGCGCCGGGACCAGATAGGTGATGGCCTGCAGGATCGGGGGCATGTTCTCGATGGGATAGAAGAAGCCCGAGAGGAGCAGGGCCGGCAGCATGGTGGCCAGGGTGGACAGTTGAAAGGCCACCTGGACGCTCTTCGTGGCGGCCGAGATGAACAGGCCGATCCCCAGGCCCCCCAGGAGGAAAATAGTCGAGGAGATCATCAACAGGGTCAGGCTGCCTCGCATGGGAACGCGGAACAAGAAGACGGCCACCAGCAGGATGAAGACCACATCCACCAGACCGATGACCACGTATGGCAGGATCTTGCCGATCATCAGCTCGTGGGGGCGCAGGGGGGAGGCGATGAGCCCCTCCATGGTCCCCCGCTCCCACTCCCGCGCGACGGTGAGGGAGGTCAGCATGGCGGCCAGCATCATGAGGATCACCGCGGTCAAACCGGGGATCAGGAAGTTGGAGCTCTTGAGTTCGGGGTTGTACCAGACCCAGGTGCGCAGCTCGATGGGCACGGGAGTCTCGAGCTTCGGCGCCACCAGAATCTGGGGGCGCAGATCCCGGGGGGTGAGTTCAGTGCTCTTCCCGATGGCGGCGATGTTGCCGACGGCGATGCTGGCCGTGTTGGAGTCGGAGCCGTCCACCACGAACTGGATGGGCGCCGGCCGGCCCGCGGCCAGGTTCTGGCTGAAGTCCTCGGGGATCACGAGTCCGACCTTGGCCTGCCCCGTATCAATGGCGCGCCGGAATTCACGCAGGCTTCCGACCTGGGCCGTCACCACGAAGTACTCGGTGCTGGTGAACCGGCGGACCAGCTCCCGCGCCGGGGACCGCCCGTCCCGGTCGTAGACCGCCAGCGGGACCCACTTCACGTCCGAGCTGATGCCGTACCCGTAGAGCAGGAGCATGAGGACCGGCATGACCAGGACGAAGCCGAGGTTGCGGGGGTCCCGCCAGATCTCCAGGAACTCTTTGCGCATGATGGGCCAGATGCGGGAGCTCATGCACCCACCTCGCGGGTCACCAGGGAGACGAAGACGTCCTCCAGCGAGGGGACGATGGTCTCCACGCGGCGTGCCGCGATGCCCCGGGCTGTTAGACTGGCCTGGAGGGTTGGGATGGCCTCTGACGAGTCCACCGTAACGTGCAGCGCGGCGCCGAACATCGCCGCCTCGCGGGCCAGCGGGTGGGTCTGGAGGACCGTCAGGGCGGGGAGGAGCTGCCCCGGCTCGACCTCCACCTCCACCAGGCTGCCTTGCAGGCCGGCCTTCAGCCGGGCGGGCGGCCCCGTGGCGATCAGGCGGCCCTGGTAGATGAAGGCGAGGGCGTGGCAATGCTCCGCCTCGTCCATGTAGTGGGTGGTGACGAGGACCGCCGTGCCGGCCGCCGCCATGGCCCGGATCAGGTCCCAGAACTGGCGCCGCGAGATGGGGTCCACGCCGGCCGTGGGCTCGTCCAGGAAGAGGACGGAGGGCCGGTGGAGGATGGCCGAGGCGAGGGCCAGGCGCTGCCGCAGGCCACCCGGGAGATCCCGGGCCAGGACGTTCCGGTACGAAGCCAGGCCCCCCAGGGCCATGACCTCCTCCCGCCGCGCCGCGCCGCCGGGACCGGCCAGGCCGTAGATCCCGGCGAAGAAATCCAGGTTCTCCTGGACCGTCAGCTCCTCGTACAGGGAGAACTTCTGGGACATGTAGCCGATGTTTTCCCGCACCCGCTCGGGCTGCCGCGCGACGTCGAAGCCGGCGACCCTTCCTGTCCCCGCGGTCGGAAGCAGGATCCCGCAGAGCATCCGGATCGTCGTGGATTTCCCGGACCCGTTGGGGCCGAGGAAGCCAAAGACCTCGCCGCGGCGCACCTGGAAGCTCACGCGGTCCACGGCCACGAACCGGCCGAACCGCTTGGTGATGTCAGTCACCTCGATGGCAAGCTCGGAGTTCAAGGCGGAATCCCTGGTCCCCCCACCCTCGCCCTCCCCCGCACGGGGGGAGGGAGACGATGGTGCGAGGGCGTCAAAGCGGACCTGATGACTTCCAGCCGACAGTCACCAATGGCAGCCAGCCAACCGACAGGGCCATTTCTCGGATCAATTCTTCCCTCCCCCCGTCGCGGGGGAGGGCCGGGGTGGGGGGGTCACCTTCGCGACAGCACCTCCCTGATGGCCTCCCTCACTGCGTCAGTCTCATTCAGCACTTGATGGTTCCAGAATCGCAGGACGCGAAAGCCCTGACGTTCCAACCACGCCGAGCGCTCTGTATCCCTGGCGACCTGCTCGGCGTGTTGCCCTCCGTCAAGCTCCACAATCAGCTTCTTTTCAAGACAGGCAATGGCGCGGTCGCTGCTCATTCCCCCCACCCTCGCCCTCCCCCACAAGGGGGGAGGGACTTGTGATGCCTCCCCCGCAGGTGGGGAGGGAATGACAACCGATCGGAGAATCTCGAGGAGTCGCGAGTGTTCACTACTGCAACGGAGTGCTGCGAGACTGGTCGCGCAGCAGCGTGACGAAGACGTCTTCCAGACTGGGCACGATGGCGCGGAGCTGGGCGTCGGGGAACCCCTGGCGCTCCAGGGCCGCTCGGATGCGGGGCAGGTCCCGCTCCGCGTCGGCGACCAGCAGGTGGAGCGCATCGCCGAAGACCTGGGCCTCTCGCACCTCGGAGAGACGGTTGAGGAGCGGCGCGGCTGCCTCGGGCGCCGGCCCCCGCAACTCCAGGAGGGTTCCCGGCAGGAGGCGCCGGAGGCCCGCCGGGTCCTCGCAGGCGATCAGGCGGCCATGATCCATCATGCCCACCCGGTGACAGCGCTCCGCCTCGTCCAGGTACGGCGTGCTGACCAGAAGGGTCAGGCCCTGCTGGAGGAGCTGGTAGATCAGCAGCCAGAAGTCGCGGCGCGAGACCGGATCCACGCCGATGGTGGGCTCGTCCAGGAACAGGACCTCAGGGCGGTGGATCAGGGCGGCGCAGAGGGCCAGCTTCTGCCGCATCCCGCCCGAGAGATTGCGGGCCAGGCGCTTGGCGTAGGGTTCCAGGCGGCTGAAGGCCAAGAGGTCCGCCATCCGCCGATCCCGCTCCGCCCGCGGGACGCCGAAGAGATCCGCGTGAAACCGGAGGTTCTCGTGGACCGTGAGGTCGGCGTACAGGCTGCTGCTCTGCGGGACGTAGCCGATGCGCGGACGAACCGACTCGGGGTCCCTTGTGACATCCCGGCCCAAGATCAGGGCCGAGCCGGCCGTGGCCTGCATCACGCCCGTGAGGAGGCGCAGGGTCGTGGTCTTGCCCGCGCCGTCGGGGCCCACCAGGCCGAAGATCTCGCCCCGCGACACCGAGAGAGAGAGGGCGTCCACGGCGGTCAGGTCGCCGAACCGCTTGGTCAATCCCCTGGCCTCGATGGCCGGCAGGGTATCTACCATCTCTTTTTCTTGAAGAACGCCGCGGCGC
>JACQXP010000134.1 GCA_016208645.1 Candidatus Methylomirabilota bacterium
CGGGGCGCCGGACCCGTGTCGGGGATGCGGGAGGCTGTGGTCGTACTGAGCCGTGTGGCGTGGCGGAGGGGTGGCGTACCGGCGCTATGTCGATCGAATGGCATGAGGAGGCGTCGTCGTGACCGATGAGCGGAACTGGGCGAGCGCCGGGACCCCGTACGTCCTGGCGATCCTCCGCATCCTGTACGGTATCCTCTGGCTCCAGCAGGCCAAGTGGAAGGTGCCGCCGGACTTCGGTATGGCCAGCAACGGCGGCCTCTTCTACTGGACCCAGGAGATGGCGAAGTATTCCGTGCTGCCGCCCCACCGATTCTTCGTGGAGTCGGTGGTCCTCCCGAACTTCCTGCTGTTCGCCTGGCTGACCCTCCTCACCGAACTGTTTATTGGATTCTCACACCTCCTGGGCGTCTTGGGCAGGCTGGGGGCGCTGGTGGCCCTGGGGATGTCGGCGAACCTCCTGGTCGGCCTGATCCGGCACCCCAGTGAGTGGCCGTGGAGCTTTGTTATGCTCCTGGGCTACGCCCTGATCTTCCTCAGCGCCCACCCCGGCCGGATTCTGGGCCTGGACGGATGGCTGTCCCGGCGTCTCCGCGAGCTGGCGCTGGCGGGCCGGTCGTGGGCCCGCTATCTGGGCTTTCTGACATAAACCGCCGGACAGCCAGGGGAAACCCCGGATCTCATCGTGGATGCGGCTCACGCTCTTGAAAAGCGCGGCCATCTCGTCGCGGCCGGATTGTGTCTGCGCTTGACGGCTCTGGGGGCCGCTTCGGCCCTGGGCTACGCCGTGGCTGCCGGCAGGATCGCGGGCCGGCCGATCTTCTCCCAGTGGGGGTTCCCGCAAAACGACTTCCTGGTGTTCTTTCTCCTGCTGTTCGTGCCGCTCTTCCTGCTGACCCTGGTTGGCGCCTGCTGGATGTTCCGGGCCTCCGACGATAGCACGCCGACCCTGTGGGTCATCCTGACGTTTGCCCTGCTGTTCCGTCTCGTCCTACTGCCGACGGCCCCCGTCCTGTCCAGTGACATCTTCCGATACATCTGGGATGCCCGCGTCCAGGCATCCGGCATCAATCCGTACCTCTCGACGCCGGCGGATTTCGACGCCGAGGCGAACAAGGGGGATCCCCTATTTCGGCAGCAGAACCGGCCCTTCGCCCGAACGATCTACCCGCCGCTGGCCCAGGGGGCCTTCCGGCTCGCCCGTGCCCTGGGTGGCGAACGGGTGAATGCCATGAAGGGTCTGATGCTGCTGGGGGATCTCCTGACCCTCGTGGTCCTCCTGTGGTTGCTGGGGAGGCTGGGCCTTCCTCGAAGCCGGATCATCCTTTATGCCTGGCATCCGCTGGTGGTGTTCGAGGTGGCTGGTTCGGGGCACGTGGACGCGCTGGCCATCCCTTTCATCCTGCTGGCCGTCCTCCTCTGGGTGCGAGGGCGTGACTTCTTGGCGGGCGTCTCCCTGGGTGCGGCGGTGCTCCTCAAGCTCTTCCCGATCCTCCTGCTTCCGGCGCTTTTCAGCCGGCGGCGATACTGGGTCCTCGTCGCGTGCGGGATCGTCATCCTCCTGGGCTACCTCCCGTTTCTCCCGGACGCCGGGCTCCAGGTGCTGGGCCACCTGCCGCGCTTCCTCTCGGATCCGAATGAGAAGTTCAATCCATCCGCGATGGGCCTGGTCGTCCTGCTGGCCTCACTTGTGAGCGGCAGTCCGGTGTACTGGGCCGCGTGGACCGGGCGGCTGGCCCTGCTCTTGACGCTCGCCTGGCTGGCGTGGCAGCGGACGGAGACGCCTGGCGACCTCCTGGAACGGGTCTGGGTAGTGGCGGGGGCGTTCGCGGCCTTCACGCTGACGCTCCATCCCTGGTACCTCCTCTGGCTGGTGCCCCTCCTCGCGATTCAACCGCGAGCCGCGTGGATCTACCTGAGCGGCGCCATCGTGGTGAGCTACCTGCTCTATGTCGTGCCTCCGACCGGCCGCGCCCTGATTTCCGTCGTGGAATACGTGCCCTTCTACGCCCTCCTGGCGTGGCAATGGCACCGGCAGAAGGCCGGATCGCCTGTCGCCCTTCGCCCGGAGTTGGCGGAGCAGATGCGATGAGCTGGCTTACGGGGATCCTGGCCGCCCTGTATCTCGCGTGCCTGGTCGGGCTGTTCCTGTACGGGGTCAACTGCTACCTCCTGATCCTGCTGCATCGCCGCCACCGGCGGGAGGCGCGGGAAGCCGATGCCAGAATCCAGGCCGAGGGGCGGGCGTGGCTCGAGGCGACCCTCCCCGTCGTGACGGTGCAGCTTCCCATCTTCAACGAGCGCTATGTCGTCGAGCGCCTGCTGCGGGCGGTGACCCGGCTGGACTATCCCCGGGATCGCCTCGAGATCCAGGTCCTGGATGATTCCACGGACGACACGCGGGAGATCGCGGCGCGCCTGGTGGAGGGGTACCGGGCCGCCGGCATGGACGTCGTGCGCCTGCATCGCCCGGTGCGCGAGGGATACAAGGCGGGAGCCCTGAAGGACGGCCTCGCGGTCTGCCGGGGCGAGTTTGTGGCGATCTTCGACGCCGACTTCGTGCCGGATCCCGATTTCCTCCGCCGGACGCTCCCGTACTTCCGGGATCCCGGCGTCGGGGTGGTGCAGACGCGCTGGGGCCACATGAACCGGGACTACTCCCTGCTCACGACCGGACAGGCCCTTGGAATTGACGGGCACTTCGGCGTGGAGCAGGGATCGCGGGCCTGGGGCGGGCTGTACCTCAACTTCAACGGGACCGCCGGGATCTGGCGCAAGGCCGCCATCCTGGATGCGGGCGGATGGCAGGCCGACACCCTCACCGAGGATCTGGACCTGAGCTACCGGGCCCAGCTTTGCGGCTGGCGCCTCGTCTTCCTGGCCGACGTGGTCTGCCCGGCCGAACTGCCGGTGCAGATCCAGGGGTTCAAGTCGCAGCAGCAGCGCTGGGCCAAGGGCTCGATCCAGACGGCGCGTAAGCTGATCCCGGCCATCCTGCGGGCGCCGGGCTCCGCCTTCAAAAAGTACCAGGCGGTGATCCACCTCACGCACTATGCCGTGCACCCCTTGATGCTCATGGTGGCCATCGCCTCGCCCATCCTGCTGTATCTCGAATGGTACTTCGCCTCGTGGCAGAGCGTGTTCGCGGCCGCGGCCTTCTTCTGCCTGGCCACCTTCGGGCCGTCCGCCCTGTACTGCTATTCCCAGCGGACGCTCTACCCGGACTGGCGGAAGCGGCTGCCCTATCTGCCGTCGCTCATGCTGCTCGGGACGGGGATTGCCCTCAGCAATAGCCAGGCCGTCCTGGAAGGGCTCTTCCATCGTGCGGGCGATTTCATCCGCACGCCGAAGTTCGCCATTCAGGGCCGGGAGGATTCCTGGAAGAGCAAACGCTACCGATCCCGGTTCTCCTGGACCGCCGTGGGGGAGATCCTCCTCGCAATCTACTCCGGGATCGGGGTGTATCTCTTTCTGGACCGGGGGCGGATCCTCATCGGGCCGTTCCTGGTGCTGTACACGCTGGGCTTCGCGTACGTCGGGGTCCTGACGGTGCTCCATTCCATGGAGGGCCGGCGCGCGGGGTCGGGCAGGGTGAATATCTGGAAGGAGCCTGCCGATGTGTCGGAGGTCTGAGGGGGAATCGCGACGCCGGCCGGAGCCCGCGTGTCTTGCGGCGGCTCTTCTCGTTCTCGCGCTGCTTTCTGCTCTCACACCCGGCGGGGGCGAATCAGCCGAAGGGGTCGGCCCCGCCGGGTCTCCCTGGCCTATGTACCGCGGCGACCTCCGGCGGACGGGACGGAGCGAACTGGCCGGTCCCAGGACGGGCCGGTTGCGTTGGGTCTTCTCCACGGGGCGGGCCGACAAGGACGGCGGCATCGAGACCGACCCCGTGATCGGTCCGGATGGCACCGTGTACCTGGGAGCGAACAACGGCATCTTCTACGCGCTGGACCCGGAGACCGGCGGCGTTCGCTGGGTCTTCCCCACGCGATTCGACGCCTTTGCCATCTACTCCACGCCCTTCGTGGATCGGCAGGGGATCGTCTACTTCGGCGCCAAGGACGGGAGCGTGTACGCGCTCCGCGCGCCACGCCAGGGGATTATGGGCCAGGTGGTCTGGTCCATCAACCTGGGCACCACCATCGAGACCTCTCCCGCCTTCACGCCCGACGGGACGCTGGTGATCGGGGTGGATGACTGGGCCTACTATGGGATCTCGCCGCCGCGTGACCGAAAGGGGCCGGAGGTGCGGTGGCGATTCCAGACGCAGGGCACCCTCATCAGCTCGCCCGCCGTGGACTCCGGGGGGACGGTCTATGTCGCCTCGATGGACGGCAAGGTGTACGCCCTCGACCCGCCCGGGCAGGCTGGGGAGCCGGTGAAGGTCCGCTGGACGTTCAGCTCGGGGGGCCGGGACGACAAGGGCGGATTCGAAAATGCGCCGGTGATCGGCCCGGAGGGGACGCTGTACATCGGCGGGAACGACGGCATCCTGTATGCCCTGGACACGAAGACGGGCAAGCCGAAGTGGACCTTCGATGCCGTGGCGAGGTCCGGGTACCGGACCTACGCCATCTTCTCGTCGGTGGCCTTGGGGAAAGACGGGACCGTGTTCTTCGGCGGGAAGAACGGCTGGCTGTACGCCGTGCAGGAGACTCGCGGCCTGTTCAGCAGCGGGGCGCAGGCCGTCTGGCGGTACAACCTGGGCGCCGGCATCCAGTCTTCGCCGCTGCTCGCGGGTGACGGGATTATCTATCTGGCGGATGAGCGGGGGACGCTGCACGCGATTCGTCCTCCGGCATCCGGTGATTCCGGAGCCGCCCTGTGGAAGTTCGCCACGAAGGGGATGGTCATTTCCTCTGCGGCTCTCGCGGCCGATGGGACCCTCTACACCGCGTCCATGGATGGGAAGGCGTATGCCTTTCACGATACCAAGGCGGCTCCTCCCGTGGACCCGGCTTCGCTCTCCCGCACGTGGTACGGCCAGTTCCGGATGGGGAGTAAGGAAGATCGGGTGACGGCGGTCCTGGTGGAGAAGAGCGGAAGTGTGGCCGGGGTCGTGCGGCTGAAATCGGGTCTCCGGGGGCCGGTAGAGGGCAGGTTGCAAGGAGCGCAGGCAATATTCCGCGCCACGCTGGGCGAGCCGGAGTGCGCGATCCGACTGACCGGGTCTGCCTCGACCAGCCCGGCGGCCATCGAGGGCAGGTTCCAGGGCCAGGACTGCCGGGGTCAGGCGGTTCAGGGTAGCTTCAAGCTCACGCCATAATCCGTAATCCGGGACGTTGCTTCCGAATTCCCCTTGCACCTTTCTCGAACTGGGTTGCGGGATACGTTGTTACCCACGTTGACTATCGCCTCTCCGCCCCCGACTGAAGCCCTGCCCGGTCAGCCCCCATCACCGCGATGAGGGGCGCCGCAACCACCGCCTCCGATAGCCCGGGCCCGCCTGTCTGCGTGTCCGCACAGGCAGGCCTCCTCGACCCGGAAGCCAACGGGGCGACAGGGACATCCGACAGGGACAGCGGGGCTCCGCCATCGGGGAGGACCGCAAGCGCCAGCGCCCTGGCGCGCCCTGGTATGCTGCTTGACATCAGATGCGGCCGGTGTTAGCATCAGCGCATCATGCCGCGGACGACGCTGGACATCGATGCCCCCCTTCTGAGAGAACTCAAGAAGCTGCAGGAGAAGGAGGGGCGCTCCCTGGGCAGGATCGTTTCGCAGCTCCTGGCGGAAGCCCTTGCCCGGCGGAAGACCGCGCCCGAACTCCCCAAGCTCCAGTGGGTCTCCCGCCCCATGCACGCTCTCGTCGCTCTCTCCGATAAAGAAGCCGTGTACGGCGTCCTCGACCGCGGCGACGAATGAGCTATTCGGTCGACGCCAACAGCCTGCCGCACGTGCGCATGCTCTCGGAGGGGGAGGGATTTCTTGAGATCTACCGTGAGGTGACCGCCCGCTTCCCTGTCCGCGGCAACCTCGTCCCCGACGCCCACCTGGCAGCCCTCCTCCGGCAGCACGGCGTCCGCAGGCTGTACACGGTCGATCGGGAC
>JACQXP010000141.1 GCA_016208645.1 Candidatus Methylomirabilota bacterium
ACGGGATCTACACGCTGCGCAAGGGCTCCGACCAGCTCTTCGGCCTGCGGCTGCGCACCCTGATCCAGCGGGCGACCCGCAGCAACCTGCGCAGCCTGTTCACCGGATTCCTGATGTCGATCCTCACGCCGAGCAGCACGGCCATCGCCCTCCTGGCCATGGAGGCGGTGCAGGCGGGCTACATCGGCGTCCACCAGGTGCTGATCTTCATGCTGGGCGCCAACATCGGCTTCACCCTCACCGTCCAGCTCCTGGCCTGCAAGGTCTACGTCTACCACTCGGTGTGCATCGCGGTCGGGGTGCCGCTGTACCTGTTCACCCGGCGCCCGGGCCTCCGGGGCACGGGGCGCATCCTCCTGGGGGTGGGATTCCTGCTGCTGTCGCTGCAGATCCTGTCGGCGGCGGTGACGCCGCTGAAGGAGAGCGGGGAAGTGCTCCAGGTCATGACGGTCCTGGAAAACCACCCGATGTGGCTGGTGGTCTTTGCGCTGATCCTCAAGACCCTGCTCCAGAGCGCCACCGCCACCATCGGCATCGCCATCGCCATGGCCGCGCAGGACATCCTGCCGGTCAAGGCCGCCGTGGCGGTGGTCCTCGGCGCCAACCTCGGCATCGCGGTGACGGCGCTGATCGTGGGATTCCGCCAGCTGGACACGCGGCGCGTGGCGCTGGGCAACCTGCTTTTCAAGGTTTGCGGGGTGGCCGTGTGCGTGGCCCTGCTGCCGGGCTGGGTGGAGATGCTCCGGTGGATCAGCCCGCACGGCGCCACCCAGGTCATCGCCAACGCCCACACCATGTTCAACGTGGGGCTGGCCCTCGTGTTCACCCCGCTGACACCATTCGTGGCGCGCCTGGCGGAGCGGCTGGCGCCCACGCCGGTCCAGAGGGAAGAACGGTTCGGGGCCAAGCACCTGGACCGGTCGGCGCTGGAGAGCCCGACCCTCGCGCTGGGGCAGGCCACGCGCGAGATCCTGCACATGGCCGACCACGTCTCCACGATGCTGCGGGACAGCCACCGGGCCTTCCAGGGCCACGACCCGGCGCTGTGCGCGAAGATCCAGGCGGATGACGACAAGGTGGACCTGCTGAATACCGAGGTGAAAAGCTTCCTGGTCGCGCTCTCGGAGCAGGGCCTGAGCCACGAGGAGTCGCGGCGGGAGGTCGCGCTGCTCGGGTTCGCCGGGGAACTGGAGAACGTCGGGGACACGATCCACAACCTGGTCGAGCTGGCGGAGAAGAAGATCAAGCTGGGCGTGGATTTCTCAAAAAACGGCTGGCAGGACCTGGACGAGCTTTACCGGAAGATCCTGGTGAACTACGAGATCGCGGTGGCCGCCTTCACCGGGCGGGACCGCGAGCTGGCGGAGCAGCTCCTGCGGCACAAGCAGTTCATCAACCGCTGGGAGCGGGAGCTGCGGAACCGGCACTTCGAGCGGCTCCACGACGGCCTC
>JACQXP010000142.1 GCA_016208645.1 Candidatus Methylomirabilota bacterium
CGGATCACGCCCTTGGATGGCGAGGCCTTCTTCACCTCGGCGATGAGGCGGATGGACCCGCCCCGCCGCCCGTCCTGGCCGCCGTCGCGCCGGAGCGCCCCCAGGTGATCCCGGGGTGGCGGCAGATCGCGGCATCGCGCACTGAGTTCCGAGAGCGGAGCCCGGCTGCGCCGCTCCAGGACGTCGGCCCGCGTCCGGTGCAGGATATCATCCAGGATGCTCATGACGAAAACCGTTCGGGGCAACCACGCCACTGCGGCGGGAATTCGGCGCGGTGCCGTGGGTCCCGGGTGTTCGGTAGTTCGGTTGTTCCGGGTCCGAAGGAACCACCGGGACCCACGGCACCGCGGTGGACGACCACCGCCGTGGCGTGGGTGCCCCGAACACTCGAACAATCGAACGCTCTTTCCTCCATCCGTCAGTGCTGGCAGAACTCGACCAGCCGGGTGAGCCTGTCCAGGGCGGCCCCGCTGTCAATGGACTGCTGGGCCGCGGCCACGCCTCCGGCGATGTCCTCGGCCTTGCCCCCGGCCGCGATGGCCGCACCCGCGTTGAGCACCACGATGTCCCGCTTGGGGCCGCGCTCGCCCTTGAGGATGCGGCGGATGATCTCCGCGTTGTCCGCCACGCTGCCGCCCTGGAGGTCCGCCATGTGCGCCCGGCCCAGGCCGAAGTCCTCGGGTCGCACGGTGTAGGTCCGGACCTCGTTGTTCCGCACCTCGGAGATCCGGCTCTCGCCCGTGTTGGAGATCTCGTCCAGCCCGTCCTCCCCGTGGACCACGAAGGCCCGCACCGTCCCCAGCTCCTTCAGGACCTGGGCCATCACCTCGGTGAGCCGCCCGTCGTAGACCCCGATGACCTGGGCCGAGGCCCGGGCCGGATTCGTCAGGGGCCCCAGGATGTTGAACACGGTGCGGATGCGGATCTCCTTGCGGGCCAGCATGACGTACTTCATGGCCTTGTGTAGGAGCGGCGCGTAGCAGAACCCGATGCCGACCTCGTCCACGCAGCGGCCCACCCGCTCCGGCGGGAGATCCAGCCGGACCCCCAGGGCCTCGACCACGTCGGCGCTGCCGCACAGGCTGCTGACGGAGCGGTTGCCGTGCTTGGCCACCGGGATGCCGGCCCCGGCCACCACAAAGGCGGTCGCCGTGGACACGTTGAAGGTCCCCGTGGCGTCCCCGCCGGTGCCGCACGTGTCCACCAGCATCTCCCGATCGGTGCCCGACAGCGAGGCCTGAACCCTGGCCCGCGTCTTGACCAGGGACACCTTCTCGCGCATCACCCGGGCGAAGCCGATCAGCTCCTCCACCGTCTCGCCCTTCATCCGGAGCGCCGTCAGGAACGCGGCGATCTGGGCATCCGTGGCCTGGCCGGACATGATGGCATCCATGACGGCGAAGGCTTCCTCCCGGGTGAGGTCCTTGCCATCCACAACTTTCCGAATCGCCTCGACGATCATCGGTCCTTCCCCCGTGCTCCTGCTGCGGGAACCGGCTGGGCCAGGAAGTTCCGCAGCAACGCCTTCCCGGCCTGCGTCAGGATGGACTCCGGGTGGAACTGGACACCCTCGACAGGGTGCGTGCGGTGCCGCACCCCCATGATCTCGCCCTCGGCCGTCTCGGCCGAGATGGTGAGACAGGCGGGCAGGCTCTCCCGCTCGATAAGCAGCGAGTGGTAGCGGGTCGCCTCGAAGGGGTTGGGGAGGCCGGCGAACACCGTCTGCCCGTCGTGCCGGATGGGGGAGATCTTGCCGTGCATCAGGCGGGCGGCCCGCACGATGCGCCCGCCGTAGGCGGCGCCGATGCACTGGTGCCCGAGGCACACCCCTAGAAGCGGCGTGGCGGCCCCGAAGGCGCGGATCAGGTCGCAGCAGATCCCCGCCTCGGCCGGGGTGCAGGGCCCGGGCGAGAGGACGATCCGTTCCGGCCGCATGGCCTGGATCTCCTCCAGGGTGATCCGGTCGTTCCGATGCACCTCGACCTTCGCCCCCAGCTCCCGCAGGTACTGCACGAGGTTGTAGGTGAAGGAATCGTAGTTGTCGATCATCAACAGCATGCCTACCCCTCAGCCATCTGGGCCTACGGCCTTCGTGAGGCGTCAGGCGGGAGGCGTAAGGGGACCTGCCTTTCCCCCTCCCGCCTCACCCCTTTCCCCTCACGGCTCTAGGCTCGCGCCTGCCTGCCGCGCCCGCGGCGCAGGCAGGGCTCTCGGCTCTCAATCCAGCCCCGCCTCCGCCAACTCGATGGCCCGCAGCATTCCCCGGGCCTTGTTCATGGTCTCCTGGTACTCCCGCTCGGGCTCCGAATCCGCCACGATGCCCGCCCCCACCTGGATGGTCGCCACCCCGCGGGAGAAGAGAACGGTCCGGATGGTGATGCAGGTGTCCAGGTTGCCGGAGAAGCTCACATAGCCCACCGCCCCCGCGTAGGGCCCGCGGCGCACCGGTTCCAGCTCTTCGATGATCTCCATGGCGCGGACCTTGGGGGCGCCCGTCACCGTCCCCGCCGGGAAGCACGCCCGGAGGACGTCGAAGACGTTCCGCCCCGGCTCCAGGGTTCCCCGGACGTGCGACACCAGATGCATCACGTGGGAATAGCGCTCCACGGTCATGAGATCGGAGACAGCCACGCTCCCCACCTGGGCCACCTTGCCCACATCGTTGCGACCCAGATCCACCAGCATGATGTGCTCCGCCCGCTCCTTGGGATCGGCCTGTAATTCCTCCGCGAGCTGGCGGTCCTGCTCCTCCGTCGCCCCCCGCGGGCGGGTTCCGGCGATGGGCCGGAGATCAATGCGCTCCCCCTCCAGCCGCACCAGGATCTCGGGAGAGCTGCCCACCACCTTCAGGTCGCCCAGCCGCAAGTAGTACATGTAGGGGGACGGGTTCACGATTCGCAAGGCGCGATAGACGTCAAACGGATCCACATCGGTCCGCACGGTCAGGCGCTGAGACAGGACGGCCTGGATGACATCGCCCGCCTCGACGTAGGCCTTGGCCTGGGCCACCGCCTCGCAGAATCCCTCGCGGGTGAA
>JACQXP010000143.1 GCA_016208645.1 Candidatus Methylomirabilota bacterium
AGGTTCAGCCCGACAAAGGCCGTGAACCCGAGCCAGTAGGGGCTGTGGACGACAGTCAGCGCGGTGCTGGCCATGACGAACGTACCTGCGATGAGCCTCAGGGCCCTTTCGATTTTCACGATAACTCTCCTCTCGGACGCCGCCCGGCCCACCTGAGCTCTCGAGGTCGACGTCCACTCACCTGGTGAGAGCCTCGCCGGCTCCGGAGGATTCGGCGAGCTCGAGAGATCCCGGGGGACGCGCGGGGACCCGCAACCACCGATTCGATTGCGAACCGCGAACGCTAGCTCTTGCGCTCGCTCAGGTAGTAGAGCACCGGCACGGCCATCCGGGACAGGAGTGTCGAGGCGACTTCGCCCGCGATGAGCGAGATCGCCAGCCCCTGGAAGATGGGGTCGAACAGGATGACGCCAGACCCGACGACCACGGCCGAGGCTGTCAACAGCATGGGCCGGAAGCGGACCGCCCCCGCGTCGACGACGGCTTCGGCCAGGGGCATCCCTTCCTGGCGCCGCAACTGGATGAAGTCGACGAGGATGATCGAGTTGCGGACCACGATCCCCGCGCCGGCAATGAAGCCGATCATCGACGTGGCGGTGAAGAAGGCGCCCATCAGCCAGTGCGCTGGCAGGATGCCGATCAGCGAGAGCGGGATCGGCGTCAGGATGACCAGCGGCGTCTTGAACGACTGGAACCAGCCCACCACCAGCACGTAGATGAGCACGAGCACGGCGGCGAACGCCAGGCCCAGGTCGCGGAACACCTCGTAGGTGATCTCCAGTTCGTGGCCCCCGGGCAGCTTCAACTTGTCCAGCTCTCGCTCCAGAGCCAGTATGGCGTAGACGGGGCTCTCGACCTCTCCGGCGACGTCTCCGGTCACGTAGACGACCCGCTTGAGGTTCTTGCGGTAGATGTAAGGGACCTCCGTCGTCGTGCGCATCTGCGCCAGTTCCGAGAGCGGCACCATCCGACCCGAGGCGCTGGCGACGGCCAGTTCGCGCAGGTCGTTCGGGTCGCTTCGCTGTTCCCGGGCCAACTGGACCCAGAGCGGCACATCCTCCTTTTCGTGGGGCATGTGGACCAGGCCCGCGCTGGTACCCGCCACGGCCGTCTCCAGCGCCTCCACCAGTTCCTGGACGTTGACGCCCGTCAGGGCCGCCTTGTCTCTGGCCACTCGGAAGTTGAGCTTTGGCTGCGGAGCCTCGACGTACCAGTCGACGTCCACGACCCCGGGAGTCCGTTCGAAGACCTCCATGACCTGGCCGGCCAGCTCCAATTGCTGGCGGTAGTCGGGCCCGTAGATCTCGGCCACCAGGGTCTGCAGCACCGGTGGCCCGGGTGGTACCTCGGAGACCTTCACGCGGGCCCCGGGGAATCGCGAGGCGATCTTCTGCAGCTCGGGCCGGACGCGCTTGGCGAGCTCGTGGCTCTGGG
>JACQXP010000144.1 GCA_016208645.1 Candidatus Methylomirabilota bacterium
AAGGACTGGAAGCGGGCGTCGGCATTCGCCAGCTCGATGGTGTTCCCGCCGCCGAAGAGCCCCACGGGCAGCATCCCGGCCGCGTGAATGATCTCCACGGGCGTGTACACGGGGAAGCAGCCGACCGCCCTGCCCCCCGGGTGCCGCGCCTTCCACTCGCGGACGCCCCCGAGCTCGATGTCCTCCAGCCGTGCCCGGCAGCGCTCGATGATCGGCGTGATGGGCATGCTCCCCTCCCCTATCGCGAAACGTGATTCCGATGTATTCCGCCTTACGTTTCACGGTGTTTCGTCAGCGGTGCTTCCAGGCCGGTTTCCGCTTCTCCATGAAGGCGGCCAGCCCCTCGGTGGCGTCCTCCAGGCTCATCAGCGATCGAGTGTAGATCGTCTCGATGGTGGGCAGTGCCTGGTCGAAGCCGCTCGCCATGCCGGCGCGGAGCGCACGCTTGGCGAGCCGGAGCACGGGTGCACTCTTGTCGGTGAGCCGGCCCAGCCACCGCTCGGCCTCATTCGCGAGCTGGTCCGCGGGCACGACGGCGTTGATCAAGCCGATCCGCAGCGCCTCCTCGGCCGGGATCGCCTCCCCGGTCAGGATCAGCTCGGCGGCTCGCCTCCCGCCGGTCAGGTGCGGAAAGAGCGCGGCGGCGACAGGCGGGAACACCCCCACGGCGATCTCGGGTTGGCCGAACTTGGCGCCCTCGGCCGCCAGGACAAGATCGCAGAAGCAGGCCAGCTCGCAGCCGCCCCCCAGGGCGTGCCCCTGCACCACGGCAAGGGTCGGAACCTCGCCGTCCGCCATGAGCCGGAAGATCCCGTGGAAGGCGTCCAGCATCCGTTCCATCAGGTCGGGGGTGTGCTCGGCGATATCCACCCCGGCCGAGAACATCCGTCCCGTGGCGGACAGGACGATGGCGCGGGTATCCGGGAGGTCCTGGGCCCGTCGCAGGGCCGCACGGATCTCCTCCATCATGGCGATGTTCAGGACATTCACGGGAGGCCGGTTCAGCACGATGCGCCCGACCCCATCCCGCAGCTCGAATTCGATCGCTTTGAACCCGCCGCCCATGCTCACCCCTCTCCTCCGCGCCTCTGCTCCTCTGCCCCTCTGCCCCTCTGCCTAAATGTATTGACCGCCATCCACCTTGATCACTTCCCCCGTAATGTGCCGGGCCCGCTCCGTGCACAGGAAGGTCACGAGGGCTGCCACATCCTCCGGGCTGCCGGGCCGTCCCAGCGGGATCTCCGCCACGGCGGCCTCCCGCGCCTCGGGGGGCATGGCGGCCGTCATGGGGGTCAGGATGAAGCCCGGCGCCACCGCGTTGACGTTCACGTGGGAGTGGGCCAGTTCCTTGGCCAGCGCCTTCGTCAGCCCGATGACCCCCGCCTTGGCCGCGGCGTAGTTGACCTGGCCGAACTTGCCCCGCAGGCCGTTGATGGAGGATACCGTCACGATCTTTCCGTACCGTTGCTCGCGGAAGACGGGGGCCACCGCCTGGCAGTAAAAGAAGGTCCCGCTGAGGTCCACGTCAATCACCGCCTCCCATTCCTCTGGCGACATCTTCCAGATCACGGCGTCCCGGTTGATCCCCGCGCAGGTCGCCAGGATGTGCAACCCGCCGAGCATCTCCTGGACCTCCGCCACGACCTGGGGGGCCCGTTGCCGGTCCGCCACATCGGCCGTGAGGGCCACGGCCCGAGCGCCCTGGGCCTCGATGGCATCCAGGATCTCCTTGGCGGCCTCTCCCGCCAGGATGTCCACGATCGCCACATCTGCCCCATGGCGCGCAAGGTCCAGGGCCACCGCGGTCCCGATACCGCTACAGCCTCCCGTGACCAACGCCACCTTGCCGTCTAACTCTCCCATCGGACGCCCTCGCCCAGCGCTCCCGATCCTGGCCGGATCGGGCACCGGTCATGCCAGCTTGGCCCCGCACTTCCCGCAAAAGTCGAATCCTTCCGGGATGCCCGTGGCCCCGCAGGCGTGGCAGTTCCCGGTGTACGGACCCCAGAGGAGTTCGCTGAAGCCCCCCTCGGCCGCCCTCTGGCGCAGCTCGCGGTAGCGGGGCGCCCGCTTCTCCACGAAGGCCGTCATGCCCTCGTGCGGTTCCGTGGACATGAAGTGCAGGCTGAGCCAGTCGCGCGCGTGCCCCACGGTGGAATACCAGGCCATGTCCTTCCAGTAATTGACCTGCTGCTTGGTGTAGCGCGTGCACTCGGGGAACTTATCAATGATCTTCTGCGCCAGCTCGTCCACGGCCTTGTCCAGGTCGGCGGCCGGCACCACCCGGTTGACCAGCCCCCAGTCCAGCGCCTGCCGTGCCGTGACCTCGTCGCAGGTGAACAGCATCTCTCGCGCCCGCCGGTCGCCGATGGTGATCGGCAGCCACTGGGTCGCCCCCCCGGCGGCCACGCTGCCCACCCGGGTACCCACCTGGCGCAGGGTGATATGATCGGCCGCGACCGCCAGGTCGCAGGCCAGGTTGAACTCGTTCCCGCCCCCCGCCACGATCCCGTTCAGGCGCGCGATGACCGGCTTCCCGCAGTTGCGCACGCTGTCGATCGCCCCCGCGAAGATCCCCATGTACTTCCAGTAGTCGCGGGGCCGGCGCGTGTAGAACTCGGCGTACTCCTTCACGTCGCCCCCCGTGCAGAACGCCTTGTCCCCGGCCCCCGTCAGGACGACCACGGCCACGCCATCGTCCCAGGAAGCATCCTGGAAGGCCAGGGTCATCTCCTGGAGGGTGGCTGTCGTGTACGAGTTGTAGGAACGGGGCCGGTTGATCGTGATCCGGGCGATCCAGTCCCGCTTTTCATAGAGGACATCCCGGAACTGATACGCCTCGGGGGGGCGTGGCTGGACCGCCTCCACCCGCCCGTCACCCCGCGCCGCGCCTGGCTTCTCGCTCCCCGTCATTGCCCACCTCCTGTCCGTTGCCGACCGCCGCCTGCGGCCCTACCCCGTGAAGGAAAAGTTCGGTCATGCCGTCCGCCAGGCCCTTCGCGTCCTCGTCGCGCCCTGGCCGGTACCAGGTGTAGACCCAGTTGATCATGCCGAAGAGTGCCAGCGTCGTCGTGCGGAGACGCGGGGACTCGGCATCCGGCTCCCCCAGGAGCAACTGGACAATCTGCTGGCACCGGAGATAATATTGCCGCTTGATCTCGGTCACCCGCGCGTCGAATTCTCCCGTGAGCATGCCGGCCTCGTGGGAGACGACTTTCATGGCCTCTACATACGTGAGAAAATACTCGAAGTGATTAACGATAAATATATGTAACTGCTCTTTCGGATCAGATACGCCTTTGAGGGATCTATGAAGCGATTGGAGGAGGACGTCGAAGCTGTGATAGCAGACTGCGAATAACAGCTCCTCCTTGCTCTTGCAGTAGTAATACAGGCCGGCCACGCTCATTCCTGCGGCCTTGGCCACGTCCCGGATCGAAGCTCGCTGGTAGCCGCGCCGGGCGAAGACCGTGGCAGCACTCTTCAGGACCGATTCGAATCGCTCTTCGTATCTCACATGCTCTCCGAACTGATTACCGTTCGATCGCTCGCTCGAAAACACAGAAACAGCATTTCACTAAAACAGGATATCGGACCCGTGTGATGGGGGTAAATGATGCGGTTGCATCATTTCCATAACACCATCCAATCATTTCTCAGGATCTGGTCGGAGTTCGGACGCATTCTCTTGCCAAGACCTATCCGGCGGAGGCCATGCACGAGGCGCCGACGGCGGCGGTTGCCAAATGCTTTAGCGAGGAACGGAGGCCAACAGATGCTGCCCGAAGGCCACGGTGACAGCCTCCAGACGGCTATGCGCGCCGAGCTTTGCCAGGATGTGCTGGATGTGGTTCCGAACCGTCGTGTGGCTGATGCACAGCTTGTCGGCGATGGCCGACGTCGTCAGGCCGCCGGCGATCATGCGGAGAATCTCCCGCTCTCGGGCCGTCAGGGATTCGGCGCGTCCCACTCCGTGCCCTTCCGGTGAAGGGACCGCCACCCCTTCCCCGATCTGCCTGCCCGACCCCCCGGCGGGCGCCTCGGCCCCCCGCTTGATCCATCCCGGCACGTGGCGCTCCTGCGTGATGTCCCGGAACAGGTGAACGGTTCCGCCGGCCTGGTCACCGTCGGCAGGAATGATGACCGTGCTGATGTTGACCCAGACCTCTTGCCCGTCCTTCCGCCGCGTGCGCATGTCGAAATGGTGGATGGGCTGCTCGCGATCGCTCAGAACCATGACCTGGCAGCCGGGGTAACAGAGCAGGTTTCCCGAGACGTCGAAACCACGCATCATGTCGCAGCAGCGTCGCCCCAGCGCCTCGTCCGCATCGAATCCGAGGATGCGCGTCGCCGCCTTGTTCCAGAGGACAATGCGGCCTCCCTGGTCCACGGCGAAGACGCCGTCCTGCGTGTTGGCGAATACCCGGAGGTGACCCCAGGTTTCCGAGCGCGGTGCACGCGCCTTGCTCATGCGACCCCTTCTGCCGAGCGCGGATCAGCGGCGGAGCGTCTCGCGCAGCTCGCGGGCCAGGACCTCTACCGTGCTGCGGGTCCCGCCTGCCAGTCTCGCCTTCCACTCCCCCTCGGTTTCGAAGCGGCGATCGCCCAGGCGCTCACCCCACGGCGCCGTGGCGTGACGGATCCCGTGGGCGTCGAAGGGATCGCCCGCCAGTTCTCCGGCCTTCTCCATGACATCCGGTGCCACCCGGATGAAGGCCCGGACGGCCGCCCCGGTCTTGATGCTGTATTTTTTGCCGGCCCAGGCCCGGGGGAACGCCTGCTGGAGCGCCTTGAAGTAATTCAGGAAGAACCGAACCCCCTGCTGTTCGAATTCCTTGACCTTCGACGGGCCGCCCAGGCTCTTGATCGTACGGAAGAGATCCACCATCTCCTCGTTCAGGGAAGCTTGCGACACCCGGCCCCGCCCTACCCCCAGCATCTTGATCTCGCCACACAGGGGGGAGGCATCGTCCTCGTTGAGCTTCCGGATGATGTCGTGGGCCAGGGCCTGCTGCGCGTCGCTGTACAGGCGACGCCCCGCCAGTCCCAGCAGGTGGGAAGGGTTCAGGCGCGTGTGCTTCGCGTTGATGGTCACGAACAGTTCGACGATCTGCCGGGCATCCAGGGAATCGAATACCACCGCCGGCACGTCCAGGTCCATTCCGTCGCCCGCGGAAGCGGCATGCAACGCCAGCAGGCGATGCTGCCCGTCCAGCGCCCGGAGGATGCCCGGCTCCTCAGGGATCAGGAGCTCGCCGATGCGTCCGCGGGCCCCGCCGGCTTTGAATTCCAGCCGGCGCTCCGTGATCATGATCACGGCCCCGGGAACCGCCGGAAGATTCTGCGCGTCGCGGCAGTCCTTGTAGTACTGGAGCAACTCCTGGATCTTCCGCCGAATGAGGGGCCGCTGGAATGCCGTCTCGGTGTGGGCGATCCGCCGCTCCAGGAGTTCCCAGTTGATCCCGAAGGCGCCCGGCCGCCGTGTTCCTTTCGGACGGTCCGGTTCCCCGGTGTAGCTCAGGACCTCGAACCGGACGAGTCGCTCGATGTCGGCCGCGGAAAAGGCGGCCTGGTAGAACTCGATCCCGAACTGTCGGACTTTGTGCGCAGGCACACCAATCATGGCTGGACGCTCCAGGTCGCAGGGTCTCGGCGCGGGCCGGCCACACGCCAGGGGACGCGGCCCCTTCTAACCCGGGCCGGGGATGGACGTCAATGGAAAGATTCGATCGCTGTCCTGCGGACTGGCAGCGGCGCCGTCGGGGCTATTTCGCCGGCGCGGGCATCGGGGGTAGCCCCGCTGGCGCCAGGCAACCATCCCGCCCTCGAGGTTCCAGAGATTGGTATATCCGTGCCGCACCAGGCGCCGGGCGGCGATATCGCTCATCCGGCCGCTCTGGCAAGGGACCGGGCAACTGCTTTCATCCACCATGGCCCGCAGAACCTTCAATCACCCCCGGGGGGAAGAGATGGTACAAAATCCAGTACACCAGGACCCCGGTGACCGACACGTATAGCCACAGCGGCAGCGTCCACCGGGCGATTCGGACGTGACGATCGAGGCGCCCTCGGAACGCCCGCGAGAGGGTCACCAGCGCCAGGGGGACGATAGCCGCCGCCAGGATCGTATGGGACGTCAGGATCGTGAAGTAGACCGGGCGGATCCACCCCTGCCCGGTGAATCGCGTCATGCCGGCGTAGTACCGCAGGGTCAGATAGCTGATCAGGAAGACGCAGGAGACCCCGAACGCCGAGAGCATGCAGAGCTTGTGTTGGGTCACCTTCCGGCGCCGGATGAACAGGTACCCGGCGACGAGCAGGACGGCGCTCGTCGCGTTCAGGGCCGCATTCAGGGCAGGCAAGGTGGCGATCGACACCGGCATCACGCGCCCCCCTCCGGAAGGCCTGCGCGGTCAGACGTATCCGTATTTCCGGAGGATCACGAACGTCACCGCCACGATGGCGAGTCCCAGGTAGACGAGCAGCAGGAGCTTCCCCAGCCGCCGGTTCGGCCATCGCCCGGGGGAATGGGCCGGACTCGTGGTCACGGCTTCTCCTTGCAGGTCAACACGTCCGGGTCCCCTCGCGGGAAATGCGGCCGGAGTCTACGGGGTGCACGTCGGCCTGTCAAGGATTGGGCGGGTCGAAGAAGCGGCGGAAGGCATCCCCGATGTGCGTGGCGTGCTCCAGCATCTCCCGGACGGTGAAATTCTCACCGTTGCGTTTCCATGTGGGGCTGCCCTTGGCAGCGAGACATTCACAGAGATGAGTTTCATCCACGGGTCCCCCTTGCATCGAGCAGCTCGCGCCGGTGAGAGGAGCGGGAGGGCCCGTCGCGGGCGGTCGCATGTAGTCAGAGCGGCCGCCAGCCTTTAGACACCCGCCACCCCCGGAACGATTCGGCCGCCTCCCCACCGGAGACCCCGGCCCGATATGGGCTGTTGCAATCTGCCGCCAGAACGATTATACGTTCCCCCGGAAAGATGAGCAACGCCCAAGCCAGACATGAGCCGCTCTCGCCAGGTCCGGGCCGCCCGGACCCGCGAGGACACTCAGGAGGATCCCGATGACGACGCGTCCCCCGGCCGAAGTTGGCATGCCCCTGGATGCCGTGGACACTCCTGCCCTCTTGCTGGACCTCGACGCCTTCGAGCGGAACATCGCGCGCCTAGCGGGCACCGTGGCCGGCATCGGTCCCGGTACCGGCGTCCGCCTGCGTCCCCATGCCAAGAGCCATAAGTGTCCCGTGATTGCATTGCGCCAGATGGCCAGCGGGGCGGTGGGGGTCTGTTGCCAGAAGGTGAGCGAGGCCGAGGCCATGGTCTACGGCGGAGTTCCCGACGTGCTGGTGAGCAACCAGATCGTGGGGGCACCCAAGATCGCGCGCCTGGTCGCCCTCGCCAAGCAGGCGCGCGTGGCGGTGTGCGCGGACGACGCTGCCAACGTGGCCGCCCTGAACGAAGCCGCCACCGCCTTCGGGGTGCGCCTGCCGGTCCTGATCGAGATCAATGTGGGGGCGGACCGCTGCGGGGTGGAGCCGGGCGAACCGGTCCTCGCCTTAGCCAAACAGATCGCCGCGTCGCCGGGGTTACGGTTCGGGGGGCTTCAGGCCTACCAGGGCGCGGCCCAGCACATCCGGGACTACACCAAGCGGAAAGATGCCATTGACGCGGCGGGAGAGAAGACCCGCCGAACCGTGGAGCTGCTCGGGCGCCAGGGCCTGGCCTGCGACGTGGTCTCGGGAGCCGGGACCGGCACCTACCGGTTCGAGGCCGCGAGCCGGATCTGGAACGAGCTCCAGGCCGGCTCCTACATCTTCATGGATGCCGACTATCAGCAGAATCTGGGGCCCGACGGGAAACCGGGAGGCGAGTTCGAGCAGAGCCTCTTCGTGTACGCCACGGTCATGAGCCGGCCGACCAAGGATCGGGGCGTCCTGGACGCGGGACTCAAGGCCGTCAGCGTGGATTCGGGGATGCCGCGGGTGGCCGGCATGCAGGACGTGGAGTACATCCGGGCCTCGGACGAGCACGGGAAGCTCACGCTTCACGATCCGCGCCGCGCCCTCTCCGTGGGGAGCAAGCTCCGTCTCATCCCCGGGCACTGCGACCCCACGGTCAATCTGTACGACTGGTACGTATGCTACCGAAACAATCGGGTCGAGGCCCTTTGGCCCATCAGCGCGCGTGGGGCAACCCTGTAATTCCCCGATCGTCGGGAGGGTCTCCCGTCCACCCGCCGTGTCCATCCGCCTGCCCCGGCTTCAGGTCTCATTGTGAGGTCATTTCGGTTTGGGGTTTGGGGTCAGGCCTTTATAATTTGCTTTTCGATGAATAGCAAATTATCAAGGCCTGACCCCAGAAGCTGACCCAATTCCCCATCGAACGGAGGTGTCATTCGTAGCCCGCGTCGGACAGTTCGTCCTCGCCGAGGCCGAAGTGATGGCCGATCTCGTGCATCAGGGTGATGCGGATCTCCTTCCGGATCTCCCGCCGGGTGCGGGCGGCCGCCTCGATGGGCCGCTGGTAGATGACGATCCGGTCCGGCAGGACGCTCCCATACCAGGTTCCCCGCTGGGTCTGGGGCACCCCCTGGTAGAGGCCGAAGAGCGTTCGGCCCGGCTCGATCCCCGCGACCTCCAGATCCTCCCGGGTCGGCGCGCTCTCGACCATCACTTCCACGTTTTCCAGGCGCTCGAGGAAACGCGGCGGTAACGACTCCACCGCCTGCGAGACGAGCTTCTCAAATTCGGCCCGGCTCAGGCGCGGCATTCCACACCCTCCTCCTGCCGCCCCTCCGCCCTTCCCTTTCCGCGGTCACGCTCCGCACGGCCTCCTCGTACTAGCCCGCATTATTCACGAACGGACCCGTGAATTCTCCGGATCATAATGACCAATGACCAATTTCCAATGACCAATGATGGTGGGGCACCCATCGCACCTCGCCCGCCCCGGGCGGTGCGATGGGTCCCGCAGCGCGCCGTCACGGGGCTTCACGGAAATCCCATCCGCAATTGGTCATTGGCCATTGGGGTTTGGTCATTCCCCGTGATTATTCGCGAACATGTTCGCGAATAATCCGGGCTAGACCCGGCGTCGCTGCCAGCCCCAGGGCACTGTCCGTCGCTTGAAGAGACCCACGAGGAGCATGCCGATGGCGAATCCGCCGATGTGGGCGAACCACGCCACCCCGCCTCCCTGGAAGTTGAACGTCAGCAGGCCGTTGAAGAGCTGCACGACGATCCAGAATCCCAGCACGATCACGGCCGGGATCTCCGTCACCTGGGTGAAGAACCCCAGCGGGATCAACGTCAGGACCCTGGCGTGCGGGAACAGCAACAGGTAGGCCCCCAGCACCCCGGAGATGGCGCCGCTGGCCCCGACCATCGGGACGCGGGAGGCCGGGTCGGGAAGGATCTGGGCAACCGCTGCCCCCAGGCCGGACAGGAGATAGAAGATCGTGAACCGGACCTTCCCCATGGAGTCCTCGACGTTGTTGCCGAAGATCCACAGGTACAGCATGTTGCCCGCGAAGTGGAAGAACCCTGCGTGGACGAACATCGAGGTGAAGAGGGTGAGCTCCGGCGAGAAGGCACGCCCCACGACCTGGCACGCCCCCGTCATGCCGCAGGGGATCAGGCCGTAGTAGAAGATGAACCGCTGGCCGGCCAATGGCCCCAGCAGGAACTCCTTGAGATAGACGTAGGCATTCAGGCCGATGATGACCAGCGTCACCACGGGCGCGCGGCTGGTGGGAAGGTTATCCTTCAGCGGAATCATGCGGGTCTCGTGCGGCGACGGGATGCCATCCTACTGGCCGGGCGGGGCCTCGCCGGACTCTCCTCCCCCGAAATAGAGGTACCGATCCAGGGACCTGTTGAACTGGGTCCAGCCGGGATGCTGCGGATCAGGGTGGCTCTGCGCGAAATTGAGGAACGAGTTGATCTTGCCGTCCAGGTCCTCCGCGTAATGCAAGACCAGGGCCTCGAGGGTCTTGGGCCGCTTGGGCGACCCCCATTCCAGCTCGCCGTGGTGGCTGAGGATGCAGTGGAGCAGCCGCTGTGCCAGGGGTTCCGGGAAGTCTGGGATGGCGCGGATCCGCTCCTCGACCAACAGCGCCCCCAGGGTGATGTGACCCAGCAGGCGCCCCGCGTCGGTGTAGTCGAAGACCCGATCCCAGGTCAGCTCGCGCACCTTGCCCACGTCGTGCAGAATCGCCGCCGCCAGGAGGAGGTCGCGGTCCAGTGCCGGGTAATACTCGGCCAGGAGACCACAGACCCCCACCACCGACACCGTGTGTTCCAGAAGGCCCCCCAGGACTGCGTGGTGGATGTTCTTGGCGGCCGGCGCGGCGGCAAAGGCGGCGACGAAGGCCTCGTCCGCCAAGAGGTCGCGGAGCAGGGATCGCAGGTGCGGCTCCTGGATGCCATCCACCACCTGCCGGAGGCGCGTGAGAAGCGCGGCCGGGTCCTGCGCGCTGCGAGGGAGATAGTCCTCCAGCGCGACCTCCTCGGCCGCGGCCTTGCGCAGGCGTGTGAGGGTGAGCTGGGGTTCCCGCTGGTACGTGCCGAGCAGGCCCTGCACCTTCACGATGTCGCCCTCGGCCAGGCCCTGGCTGGCTTCCTCCACCCCCTCCCACATCACGGCCGGCACCTGGCCGGTGCGGTCCGCCAGGACGAGGGTGAGGTACGGCTCGCCGCTCCGCCGCTGGCGCACCTCGACCTGCTTGGCCAGGAAGTACGAGGTCACCGGCTCCCCCTCGATCAGGTCGGCAACGAACGCTTTCCCCATGGGCTCCTCGGGTCCTTGTTACCAGAATCGCTGGAGGGGCGCAAGGCCGAAACGCGGGCCGAACCCCCGCCCCGACTCAGCCCGAAAATCTCACCGCTCCCGCACTGTTTGGGCTCAGGACTCACCGCTTGGGTTCGATGAGGGGGACGAAGCGGACGGGGGCTACGCTTCTGGTGACGAGGCGCCCATGCGCCTTCCGGCCCTGGAGGAGCTCCTGATACCCGGAGGCCACGTCCACGGGAATGACCAGCCGGCCGCCCTCCTTGAGCTGGGCGATCAGGGCTTGCGGGATGTGCGTGGCGCCGGCCGTGACGATGATGGCGTCGAAGGGGGCCTGGTCCGGCCAGCCCTGATAGCCATCCCCCGCCCTGACTTCCACATTGGTGTACCCCAGGGCCTTGAGTCGAGCCCTGGCGCTCGCCGCCAGCCCGGGCAGGATCTCGATCGTGTAGACCTGCTTCACGAGTTCCGCCAGGACGGCTGCCTGGTACCCGGACCCCGTCCCGACCTCCAGCACTCGCTCCGGTCCCCGGAGTTCCAAGAGCTGCGTCATCAGGGCCACGATGTAGGGCTGGGAGATCGTCTGGCCCTCGTCGATGGGGAGGGGGCGGTCCGCATACGCCTCACCCGCCAGGGCCGGGCGGACGAAGCGGTGGCGCGGGATCCTGCCCAGGGCCCACAGGACGCGGGCGTCCGTGATGTCCCGGGCCTTGAGCTGGTGCTCCACCATCTGCTGGCGGGCCCGCGCGAAGGCCGCCTCGTCCTCTGCGGCCGCGGGAGGCGCCAGCGCCAGACACCCCGCGGCGATGATCCAGAACAGGCATCTCCGACGCATACTCACGACGCCCTCCGGGCCAATGGAAAATGGAAAACCGACAACGGACAACGGAAAATGAAAAACAACTCGAAACACATGCAGCCCGCCGCCATGCCGGAGGTCTTGCTCGTCCAATGTCCGTTTTACATTGTCGGTTTGAAAATTTTTCATTCAGGTCATCGTCTTGAGTTGTGCCTTGAGGATCTTGCCCGTGGCCGTCCTGGGGAGCTGGGACACGATGGCGATCGCGCGCGGGACCTTGTAGTTGGCCAACCGCTGCCGGCACCACTGGAGCAGCTCCTGCGTGTCGGCCTGCTGGCCGTCCCGGAGGACCACCAGGGCCTTGGGCACCTCGCCCCGCACCGGATCCAGGAGGCCGATCACCGCCGCCTCCGCCACGGCCGGGTGACTCGCCAGCGCCAGTTCCACCTCGCGCGGATAGACATTGAGGCCGCCCACCAGGATCAGGTCCTTCTTGCGATCCACGATGTAGTAGTAGCCGTCCTGGTCCACCCGCCCCAGGTCGCCGGTGTGGTACCAGCCGTCGCGCAGGACCTCGGCCGTCTCGGCCGGCCGGTTGAGATACCCCTGCATCACGTTGGGACCGCGCGCCAGGATCTCCCCGATCCCTCCCGGCGGCAGGGGGTGTCCCTCCGCGTCCACGATCCGGAGTTCCACCTGGGGGATGGCGGGCCCCACCGACCCGACCTTGCGCACCCCCAGGGGCGGGTTCACCGTCAGGACCGGCGCGCACTCCGTCGGCCCGTACCCCTCGTAGATGGGCACGCCGTGCTTCGCCTCGAATGCCTCCAGGACGGCCGGCGGCAGCGGCGCCCCGCCGGAGATGCACAGGTGCCACGACGAGAAATCCAGCGGGGGGCGGGGCAGGCTGGCGAGGACCGCGAACATGGTCGGGACGCCCGCGAAGAGCGTCACGCGGTGCTCGGCGATGGCCTTCAGCGTGAGATCCGGGGCGAAGCGGGGCTCCACCACGATGGTCGCCCCCACGCTGAGGGGTTCCAGGAACATGACGGTGGCGGCGAAGGCGTGAAACATGGGCAGCACGGTGAGGAACACGTCCTCCTCGGTCACGTGCAGGATCTCGCGGAAGCTCTGGATGTTGGCCAGGAGATTCCGGTGCGTGAGCATCGCCCCCTTGGGCCGCCCGGTGGTCCCCGAGGTGTAGAGGCAGGCGGCGACATCCCCCCCGTCCACCTCGGGAGGGACCATCCCCCGCGGGAGGTCCCCGGGCGGCGTCCCGAGGGCCAGGTCACCCGCCTGCAGGCTGGTGGAGGCGGTGGCATCCAGGACCAGGGCCGGTACGGCGCGTCCCAGGCCTTCCCGCGCGGCCCGCAGGATCGGGTAGGTCATTTCAATGCAGACCATGGCCGCCGGCGTCGCATCCTCCAAGACGTACCGGACCTCCTCCGCCTTCAGGAGAGGATTCAAGGGAACGACCGTGGCCCCGGCCGCCAGGATGCCGAAGTAGCCCACGCCGAATTCCGGCGCATTCGGGAGCATCAGGATCACCCGATCGCCCCGACGGGCGCCCACGCCCTGGAGGAGCCGCCCCAGGCTTCCCGCCTTTTCGGAGAGGGCGGCATAGGACAGGCGCCGGTCCCGAAACACGAGCGCCGGCCGATGGGGAACACGGCCGGCGCTTGCGGCGAGCATGTCCAGCAGGGTCATCCTGTCTCCAGATTCCCCGACGCTACCGGTCGCACGAAGAGCCGCGAGCCGAGAGCCCAGAGCCGAAGGGCGCCTCCGAGCCGGCTCAGGCGATCGTGACCTCCTTGCACAGGTACACGTCCTGGATCGCGTTCAACAGATGCACCCCGTCCTTCATCGGGCGCTGGAAGGCCTTGCGGCCCGAGATCAGACCCATCCCCCCGGCCCGCTTGTTGATCACGGCCGTCCGGACCGCCTCGGCCAGATCGCTCTCCCCCGCCGACGCCCCGCCCGAGTTGATCAGGCCCACCCGCCCCATGTAGCAGTTGGCTACCTGGTAGCGGGTGAGGTCGATCGGGTGATCGGTCGTCAGCTCGGCGTACACCTTCTTGTGGGTCTTGCCGAAGTTCAGCGCGGTGAAGCCCCCGTTGGTTTCCGGCAGCTTCTGCTTCACGATGTCCGCCTCGATGGTGGCCCCCAGGTGGTTGGCCTGCCCCGTCAGATCCGCGGCCGCGTGGTAGTCCTTGTCGGCCGTCTTGAAGGCGGCGTTCCGCAGGTAGCACCACAGGACCGTGGCCATCCCCAGTTCGTGGGCCCGCGTGAAGGCCACGCTGATCTCCTGGATCTGCCGGCTCGACTCGGCCGATCCGAAGTAGATCGTGGCCCCCACCGCCACCGCTCCCAGGTTCCAGGCCTCCTCTACCGTTCCGAAGAGGATCTGGTCGTATTTGTTCGGATAGGTCAGGAACTCGTTGTGGTTGAGCTTCACGATGAACGGGATCCGGTGGGCGTATTTCCGGGCGACCGCTCCCAGCACGCCGAAGGTGGAGGCCACGGCATTGCACCCGCCCTCGATGGCCAGCTCCACGATCTTCTCGGGGTCGAAGTAGATGGGATTCGGGGCAAAAGAGGCGCCCGCCGAGTGCTCGATCCCCTGGTCCACCGGGAGGATGGACAGATATCCGGTGCCCGCCAGCCGGCCCGCATGGATCAGCGCCTGGAGGCTCCGCAGCACCTGCGGCGGCCGGTCCGAGGCGGCGTAGATCCGGTCCACCACGTCCGGCCCGGGGAGACGCAGGAGATCCCTGGGGATCCCCTTGCACTGGTGTTCCAGGAGGTGTTTGCCCTCCGATCCCAGCAATTGCTCGATATCCTTCAACATGGCTCGACTCCTCCGCTCTGCGGCTCGCGCTCTGGCGTTCCGATCTCCAGGGTGGACGACATCCGCTCCAGCACGAAACAGGAGGGATCTGGTCCCGGCCGGGGAGCGTCACGCGTCGGGCAGGGTTTCCATGTGGCCGATGAAGGCCGTGACCAGCTCGGGATCGAACTGGTCCCCACTGTGCTTTTTCAGCTCTGCGAAGGCATGCCCCCGCCCGGTGCTGCGCCGGTAGCTCCGATCCGAGGTCATGGCCTCGAAGGAATCCGCGATGAGGATGATCCGGGACAGCAGGGGGATGGCCTCGCCCCGCAGGCCGTCGGGATAGCCCTGGCCGTCCAGGCGCTCGTGGTGGTGGCGGATGACGTCGGCCACCTGGGTCAGCTCCTCGATCTGCCCCACGATCTCGCCCCCCTTCGCCGCGTGGACCTTCATCACCTCGAACTCCTCGGGCGTCAGGCGGCTCGCTTTGGTGAGAATGGAGTCCGGCACCCCGATCTTGCCCACGTCGTGCATCCAGGCCGAGAGCTCCAGGACGTACTTCTCGTCGCCGCTCAGGCGGATGCCGTCGGCCACGACCATGGACAGTCGGGTCACCCGCATCGAATGGCGCGCCGTGTACGGATCCTTGGCATCCACGGCCGACGCCAGGGCCTTGATGGCCTCGAACAGCACCTGCGCCTCGCGCTCCTTCAGGCGGGCGACCTCCAGCCGCCGGCGGGTGAGGTTCCGCTCGATGACGATCGGCAACTCCCGGATGTTCACCGGCTTCGTCACGAAATCGCTGGCCCCTCGCTGGAGCGAGGCCTTGGCCAGTTCCACGTCGGTGTGTCCCGTGAGGAGCACGATGGGCACGTCCGGGTGGATGCGCGCCGTGGTTTCCGCCAGCTCGATGCCGGAGAGGCCCGGCATGGCCTGGTCGGTCAGGAGCAGGTCGAAGCGCTGCCAGCGCAGGAGTTCCAGCGCCTCTTCCCCCGAGGCGGCCGAGACCACCTCGTACCCCTGGAGGCGCAGCGAATCCTCCAGGGCCATGCGCATGGCCTCCATGTCGTCTACCACCAGGAGGCGGAAGGGTCGAGTCGGGGGCGCTGGAGTCATCTCACGTGGGCCGGAGCGGGGCCCCGTCCGGAGCGGGCGAGGCGCTCACGCGGTTCCCTCCTTGCTGCTTGCCGGCGTACAGGGCGCGGTCGGCCAGGTCCACCAGTTCCAGGCCGTCCTCGGAATCCACGGGGTAGGTGAC
>JACQXP010000145.1 GCA_016208645.1 Candidatus Methylomirabilota bacterium
GCCCGGGCCGGCCCACACCCCGGCCTGGCGGGAGTGGTGGGGTCGGATGATCATCCGACCGGCCCGATCTCATCAGAGTCGGAACTGCTAGCCCTTGAGGCCGCTCATGACGACGGCGCGCACGACCCACTTCTGCAGCGTCTTGATGATGAGCAGGGTGGCCATGGCGGGCTTCACCATGGGCAGGATCACCCGGGTGAAGATCCGGAACTCGCTGCACCCGTCAATCCTGGCGGCGTCGATGTAGTCGTTCGGGATCACCTCGATCGCCTGGCGCATCAAGAAGACGCCGAAAACGCTCACCAGGTCCGGCGCCAGGATCCCCAGGTAGGTGTCCAGGAGGCCCACTTGATTGACCCACAAGTACAGCGGGACCACGACGGACTGAAAGGGCACCATCAGGATTCCGATGATGGCGAAGAAGAAGACATCCTGCCCGGGGAACCGGAACTTGGCGAACCCGTACCCGGCCAGGGAGGAGACGACCAGGCTGCTGAGGGCTGAGACGGAGGAGATCAGGCTGCTGTTGGTCAGGTAGCGCCCGAAGGATTCGCGCTGAAATACCTCGCGGTAGTTGTCCAGGTTGGCCCAGCGATCGGGAAAAATCTGAAGAGGCACCCGTTGGATCTCGGGCGCGGTCTTGAGGGAGGTGACGACCATCCAGAAAAAGGGGAAGAACACCGTGATGGCACCGCACGCCACCAGGAGCGTCGTCACCCAGCGCAGGGGAATGGAACGTGGAGAACCTGGGGCAGTCCCCAAGCCGAGTGTCTGGGGGGAATCTAGTACTCGACTGGCTTTCGGAAGAGTCGCCATTGCAAGAGCGTCACCGTGAGGAGGGTCACGAATACGAACACGGCCATGACCGACGCGTCACCCGGCCGGAAGTACTTGAAGGCCGTGTCGTAGAGCAGCATGATCAGGGTCTGGCTCGCGCTGGCCGGCCCCCCCTGCGTCGTCGCATACACCTGGTCGAAAATCTTAAAGTTGAATATAAGCTCAAGGATGCAAACCATCAGAATCTGTGGATTCAGCAGCGGCAGGGTGATGAACCTGAGGCGCTGCCATCCGCTGGCCCCATCCATCACTGCCAGATGAGGGCCGCGGCCACCAATGAGGCCGAGAACGGCAGGAAGTACATGACGGCCCAGACATTTCGCCAGCGAAGGCTCACCAGTCGGTTCAATCCGATGGCCACCGCCAGGGCCAGGACGACGGTGGACGGCACAGACATCAGGAGCAGGTGGAGGGTATTTCGAACGGCTGTCCAGAAGGTGGAGTCCGTCAGGACCTTTTCGTACAGACGCAAGCCGACTTGGCGGCGGCCTCATCCAGGAGCGCCTTGGGTTGTCCCTTCCCGTAGAGAACGCCCACGACTGCCTCACCGAACGCCGTGGCCAGTTCGTTTGACTTCGGGTGGAAGTAGTTCGGCGGGACCGGTTGCGCCAGCATGTCCTTCACGGCCTGGTAGTCGGGCCGGGCCTTCACATAGGGTGTCTCATGGTTGGCGGTCAACACCGGCAGGATGCCCTGGATCTGGTGTTGCTCCAGGTCGTCCTTTGCATTACTGATGAACCGGTAGAACTCCCAGGCCATCTGCTTGTTCGGGCCGTTCTTGTACACAAGGTTGGTCCAGGGGAAGAGTTGCCCGGCGCCCGGGCAGGCCTTGCCGCAGGGCAAGGCATAGACCTTGAAGTTCACATCCGGGGCGTTCTTCTTGACCCAGCCAAAGAACCAGGATTCGCGGAAGATCACCGCCGCGCGCTTCTGGCCGAAGGCGTCCTCGGGGTTGCCCAGGGCCAGGCTGGCCACCTTGTCCTTCAGGACCAGATTCCCAATGAACATATCCGGCGCGCCGCTCTTGCCCATGAACGCGGCCAGGTACTTGGCCTCGTAGCCCTGGTACGGGATCGTCACCACCTCGACCTCGTATCCGGTCTTCTTGGCGAAATCCTTGCCGCGTGTCTCGTACCACTCCTCCTCACATCCGCTGCACCGCTTCAGGAATGCGCAATCCAGGCGTCTCCGGGACGCCGGACTGCCTTTCGGCAGGACAGACGTGACGACAGGTGCAGAGCCCACCAGGAGTGCCGGAAGAGGGGCGGCCAATTCCGGTCAGAGGGAGGCGAGGAAGGGGTCGCTCCAGATCCCTTCACCTGGGGTGAAGGATTCGAGAGAGCGCCCGAGCGTCTGGAGAAACCGGCCGGCCACGGCCCCATCCACTACCCGATGGTCGTACGAGAGGCAGAGGTACCCCATCCAGCGGATGGCGATGACATCCTCGCCGCCCTGGGACACCACCACCGGGCGCTTCTCAATGGTCCCCACCCCCAGGATTCCGACCTCGGGCTGGTTCAGAATGGGAGTGCCGATGAGGTTTCCATCGGCCCCGAAGTTGTTCACGGTGAACGTGCTGCCGGTCAATTCTTCGGGGAGGAGCCGGCCCTCCTGGGCACGACGAACGATCTCGGCGACAGCGACGGCGAGATCCGACAGCCACCGCGACCCGGGATTTCGGAGCACTGGGACCGCCAGGCCGTCCGGGAGCGCCACGGCGATTCCGAGATGGATCATCCTGCGAACTCGAATGCCCTCATCTGTCCAGCGCGCATTCAACGTGGGGAATTCCCGCAGCGCGTCCGCCGTCGCCTTCAGGATGAATGGCAGAAACGTCAGGCTGGTCCCCTTGGCCTGCCGGAACGCCGCCTTCTTCGCCTCGCGGAACCGCGCGATGGCGGTGAAGTCGGCCTCTGCAATGGAAGTGACGTGGGGGGAGGTTTGTTTGCTGCGGACCATGTGCTCTGCGATGGTCCGCCGCATCTTCGTCAGCGGGAGGAGTTCTTCCCCTTCCGCACCTTCCACAGGTTCGCGCCCGGCCTCCGGCCGGAGAAGCGGTGGCGCCCCGGCCCCGGCGGGCCGCACTCCCCTGGTCTCCGCGAAGGACTCGACATCCCGCTTGGTGACCCGTCCTCCCTCCCCGGTGCCCGGCACCTCGCCCAGGTTGACGCCGAGTTCCTCTGCCAGCTTCCGGACCACCGGAGAATAGAACCGCTCTTCGTCCCTCGCGGACCGGGGGCCGGGGGCCGGGGGCCGGGGGCCGGGGGCCGGCGTGACTGGAGGCGGGACGGTAACTGGCGCCTCTGTTCCCAGATCTATTCCGGTTCCGGAGGCAAACCCTTCGGCGATGAGGGCCAGGGTCGCCCCGACGGGGGCGACCTCACCCACCTTGACCAGGATCTGCGACAGGACACCGGCCGTGGGAGCGGGGATCTCCGCGTCCACCTTCTCGGTGGAGATGGCCAGGATCGGCTCGTCCTTCTGGACGCGGTCCCCTTCCTGCTTCAGCCACTCGATGACGGCGCCCTCGGCGACGCCCTCGCCGAGTTGAGGCATGATCACCGGAACACTCATGGAAACAACCCGTTCGGGCGTTCGACTGTTCGGTCGTTCGGTGGTTCAGCATCGAACGCCCGAACTACCGAACCACCGAACGCTCTTCGTTTCTAGTAGGCTGCCAGCCGCTGGGCCGCGGCAACGATCTTGTCGGCGTTCGGGAGAAAGGCCTCTTCCAGCGGAGCGGTGAAGGGCACCGGGGTATCCGGCGCCGTCACCCGCAGGATCGGGCCGTCCAGCCGGTCAAAGGCGCCCTCGGCGATGATGGCGGCCACCTCTCCCCCGACGCCGCCGGTCCGCGTGGCCTCGTGCACGATCACGACCTTGCCCGTCTTCCGGGCCGTGCCGAGGATCGCCTCCCGGTCCAGGGGCAGGAGCGTCCGCAGGTCCAGGATCTCCACCTCGATTCCCTTGGCGCTCAACCGGTTGGCCGCCTCGAAGGCCTGGTGAACCATGGCCCCATAGGTGATCACGCTCAGGTCGGCTCCTTCCCGCTTCACCTCGGCCTTCCCGATGGGGACGGTGAAGTCCTCGTCGGGGACCTTGCCCTTGATCCGCCTGTACAGATACTTGTGCTCGAAATAGATGACCGGGTCCGGATCCCGGATGGCGGCCTTGAGCAGCCCCTTGGCGTCGTAGGGGCTGGAGGGAGCCACCACCTTCAATCCCGGGACGTGCACGAACCACCCCTCGGGGTTCTGGGAATGGAAGGGCCCTCCGTGGACCCCGCCGCCGGAGGGACCACGGATGACGAGCGGGACGCTATTCCCCATCCGGTAGTGGAACTTGGCCGCCATGTTGACGATCTGGTCGAAGGCGCAGGCGATGAAGTCGGAGAACTGCATCTCCACCACGGGCCGCAACCCCATGAGGGCCGCGCCCACGGCCGAGCCGACGATGGCGGATTCTGCGATGGGGGTGTCAATCACCCGATCCTCGCCGAATTTTTCCAGGAAGCCCAGCGTGATCTTGAAGGCGCCCCCATAGACGCCGATGTCTTCCCCCACGAGGAACACGCGCTCGTCCCGCTCCATCTCTTCCCAGAGCGCCTGCCGGATCGCCTCGATGTACGTGATCTCTGGCATATGCAGGATCGTCGATGAGATACCGAATATCGAATGTCGAATCTCGAACTACGGGTGTGCCCGCGCCTTCTTCCTTTCCGCGTTCATCATTCGATATTCACCATTCGACATTCACCATTCGCTCTTATGTGGAGTACACCCCCTGCTCCACGTCTTTGCCCTCGGGGAAGGGGCTGGCCTCGGCCCAGGCGACGGCTGCCTCCAGCTCCTCGGCCATGCGCTTCGTGATGCGGGCCTCCTCCGACTCGTCCAGGATCCTCCACTCCCGCAGCCGGGCCTCGAACCCCTGGATTGGGTCTTTGGCTCGCCATTCCTCCAGCAGTTGCCGGGGGACGTAGGACGCGTCGTCATGCTCCGAATGACCGCGCATGCGCATGGTCTTGCACTCGATCAGGCTGGGGCCCTCGCCCCGCCGGGCGCGCTCGACCGCCTCCTTGGCCGCTTCGTACACCGCCAGCACGTCGTTGCCCTCCGCGATCGTCCCGGCAATGCCGTAGCCTCCCGCCCGCGCCGCAATGTCCGGCACCCGAGTCTGCCGCGACAGGGGAGTCGAATAGGCGTACTGGTTGTTGTTGCAGACGAACACCACCGGGACCCGGAGCACGGCGGCCAGGTTGATGCCCTCGTGGAAGTCGCCGCGGCTCGACGCCCCATCCCCGAACCAGGTCATGGCCACCCGCCCCTTGCCCTGCCGCTTCAGGGCCAGCGCCACGCCGGTCGCCACCGGGATGCCGTCGGCCATGGGGCTGATGAAGGCCACGTCGCCCCGCTGGATGTCCCCGTAATGGACATTCCCATCCCGCCCGCGGCTGAGGCCCCCGAGGCGGCCCAGGTACTGGGCCAGGATCTCCCGGGGCTGGATCCCGCGCAAGAGGTGAGCGCCCATGTCCCGGTGGGACGGCACGATGATATCCCCCGGCCCCAGGGCGTAGGCCGCGCCCACGGAAACGGCCTCCTGACCCGTGGAAAGATAGACGCCGCCGAAGATCTTGCCCTGGCGGTAGAGGATGCCGATGCGTTCTTCCAGAGATCGGGTGAGGCGAAGGTGGTAGTAAACGTCGAGGAGCTGGTCGCGGGTCAAACCCGAGTGGTTCACGAGCACTGCCTCCAGGTTTGGGCTCTCGTGCGCGCCGTCATCCCACCCCGCGGGGTCGAGCGGGCCCGCCGGGTCAGCCGCCGATGGCCGACATGGATCGGGCCGGCTTGACGAAGTCCGGCTGGTTGATCTTGTGGCCGGCCTCTTTCTTCCAGACGGCTGCCAGGATGAAGTCGGCGATCTCCCCATCGGTGGCCCCGGAGCGCAGGAGCCCCTTGAGGTTGTACTCGTGCAGAGAGAAGAGGCAGGTCCGGAGCTGCCCGTCGGCGGTAATCCGGATGCGGTTGCAGCTATCGCAGAACGGCTCCGTGACCGAGGCGATCACCCCGATGGACCCCCGGCCATCGGCGAACCGGTAGACCGTGGCGGGCTCGGTCCCATTGTCGCTGGCCGGCACCAGGGGGAAGACCGCGTGTATGCGGGCCAGGATCTCGGCCCCGGGCACCACCGCCTGCATGTTCCACGCCCCCTGGGCGTCCAGGGGCATGTACTCGATGAAGCGGACCTGGTAGTCCTGTTCCCGCCCGAGCCGGGCGAAATCCACCAACTCGTCCTCGTTGTACCCTCGCATGACGACGCAGTTCAGCTTGATGGGGTGCAGCCCGGCCGCGCGGGCCACTTGCAGTCCGTCCAGGATCTTGAAGACCAGTTGCCCATCCCGCCGGACCATGCTCTCGAGCCGCTCCGACTGGAGCGAGTCCAGGCTCACGTGGATCCGCTTGAGGCCCGCCTCCGCCAGCCGCGGGGCCTTCTCCTTCAGCAAGAATCCGTTGGTGGTCATGGAGAGGTCCAGGTCCGGCTGAAGGCGGATCAGCCCCTCGATCAGCACGTCAATGTCCTGGCGCATCAGGGGCTCGCCCCCGGTCAGCCGGACCGTCCGGATCCCCAGGTCAATGAAGATGTGGGCCAGCCGCAGGATCTCCTCGTAGGTCAGGATCTCCCGCTTGGGGAGCCAGGCCAGCCCCTCGGCCGGCATGCAGTAGACGCAGCGGAAGTTGCACCGGTCCGTCAGGGAGATCCGCAGGTCGTCAATGACCCGCCCGAAACTGTCTTTCAAGCGCGACATCTCATCCCTCGGCAACGTGGCAGTCGGCGATCCGGCCATCAGGCGTGCCAGGGTGCCGGTACCCTCTGGGCGCGCCCACTCGCCGGATTGCCATGCGTCACTTTTTGGCCGGCGCCGCTTCCACCAATTCGGGCGTCATGGGCGTGGGATAGAACTTCTCCGCGTGCATCGCAGTCTGGTCGAAGACCAGCCCCATCCGGTTGAAGGCGCCGATCTCGAAGTTGCCCGTCCACATCGTAATGGCGTCGAAGGGGCAGACCTCCACGCACAGATTGCAGTACATGCACAGGTTGTGATCGATGACGAACTCGACGGGGTGGCGCTCTTTCCCCTTGCCCGCGCCGATGATGGTGATGCAGCGGGTCGGGCAGATCTTGGCGCAGGCATCACAGGCCGTGCACTTGAGCTTGCCGGTGGCCAATTCAATGGTCAGGACGTGGCGGTTCAGCGAGCGCAGGGGCAGGCGGCGCTTCTCCTTCGGATACTGCACCGTCAGCGCCGGGGTGAACAGGTGGCGGAGGGTCACCCCCATGGACACCAGGATGCTCAGGAATCCCAACCACACCTCTTGCAGGTACCCGATCATGATCCCCTCGTCACAGGACGGCAACTCGGCAATTTGGCAATCAGGCAACTGGGCAATCCAAATTGCCAAGTCGCCGAATTGCCCCGTTGCCAAATCGCCTAGTTGCCGGTCCTGTTAGGACCTGGCGCCCGCCGGCAGCATCTCGGGAACGGTGATGGCCGGCAGCTTCTTCTTGGCGATGGTCTCTTGGGCGATCTTCTCCTGAAGCTTCAACACCCCGAACAGCAGGGCCTCGGGCCGTGGCGGGCAGCCCGGCACGTAGACGTCCACCGGGACGATCCGGTCCACTCCCTTCACCACGTGGTAGGCATCCCAGTAGAACGGGCCGCCCGAGATGGCGCACGCGCCCATGGCGATGACCCACTTGGGATCGGCCATCTGCTCGTACAGGGTCTTGATGCGGGGGGCCATCTTCTCCGTGACGGTCCCGGCCACGATCATGACGTCGGATTGCCGCGGCGACGGGCGGAAGACCCCGGCCCCGAACCGGTCCATGTCGAAGCGCGAGGCCCCGGTGGCCATCATCTCGATGGCGCAACACGCCAGGCCAAAGGTCATGGGCCACGGCGAATTCTTCCGGGCCCAGTTGAACAGCCAGTCGAGCGAGGTGGTGACCACCCCGGGCTCGAATTTTCCTTCCAGCAAGCCCATCCTCTGGCTCCTTTCCTTTCCGCACCCTCTCCTGGGGACTCGATGATGAGCTTCAGCGTTTCGACGACCCCTGGGATCACCAGGTGTTCGATGCCGCAGTACAGGTCCTCCGTGTTCTCCCGGGATCAGCGCCACCGTGTATCGCACGTCGTTATGTTCCATCGCAGGGAACCCGTGTGCCCGGCCTCGCTCCCCGCACCCTTGCTCCTCTGCTCCCCTGCCCCTCCGCCCCTCCGCCCCCCTGCCGTCCTCCGGCTAGTTCACCAAGGCGCGAATGTATGCGGGGACCCGCTGGCGGCGCGTCAGGTTCTCGCAGGCGTAACAGACCCCTCGCGATGGGGTCACGGAACATCGCAGGCAAGTCTCCAGGACCTCCAGCGCCTCCGTCATCTCGTGCCGCAGCACCAGGTACTGCTGCATGCGCTTCTCCACCTCGGCGAGGCCGCGCGTCAGGCTCGCGGCGACGCCCCGCGCACCCTCCACCCCCGTCGCTGCCGTCTTCCGCTTGTCCAGCAGATCCCGGATCGCGGCCAGCGGGACGTCCAGGCTGCGCAGGTCGCGAATAAACTGAACGCGGTCACAGGCCTCGGCCCGGTACAGGCGGAGCCCCCCGCGGGTGCGGTGTGCCGGCTCGATCAGGCCCAGACTCTGGTAGTACCGGATCGTGCGGAGGGTCACACCCGTCCGCCGGGCCACCTCGCCGATCTTGAGAAGCTGGTCGGAATGTTTTTCCTTCGCTGTCACTGGCATCGGGCGTCACGCTATCAGAACGTGACGTAACTGTCAAGAAGGATGCCAGCTCATGTTGTCAACAGGTTACGCGTTGGTTCATCCCTCGAATCTCGACCGGTTTCGAAGGGATTCCAAGCGACTCACCCGACGAGGCGACGCCCAAAGGCTGCCATCGCCTCATCCAGCAGGTCGCCTGGGCAGTCCCGATATTTCGGCGAAAAATGAAACACGACCAGGCGTCGCGCCTGGGCCTCTGCGGCCAGGCGACCCGCCTGACCGGCCGTCAGGTGGAAACGGGAGGTCGCGCGGTCCCGATCCCGTTCGGGGTAGGCCGCTTCACAGTAAAAGAGATCCGCCCCCCAGGCCAGCGTGACGATCTTCTGCGCGTTCTCCGGCGAATTCACCGCATCGGTGACGTAGGCGAGTTTCTGGCCGGGGCTCACCCGCACCACCTCCCGCCGCAGCACCCCCAGGGGCCAGACGCGCTCCAGCCGCCTTCCGTCTTGCGTCGAGACGATGCGGATCGGATGCGCATCCGGCGCCCCGCTGCGCACGGCCCGTTTGAGGTCAATGAGCCAGGGGCCCACGGGCAACCCCAGGGCCTCCAGGGCAGCCTTGTCCACGTTCAGGTGTGCCGGCTCCTCCAGCCCGAACGCCAGGCACGGGATGCGGTGGTCCAGGTGGACCGCCCGCACGGAGAATTGGGGCTCGTCCAGGATCACACCGTCGAAGGGGTGCGGGGCCGGGTCGTCCAGGCGAAGAAATCCTTCCGGGCAGGCGAAACGGGCCGTGACCACCCGGTCCGGATGGACCTCGTGAACGTCGAGGGTCAGGCTGTAGCCCTCCACCAGGTTCCAGGTGTACCCCCGGAGTTTCCCTTCCACACGATCAAGGAAGCCGGGAGGTCCGTACAAGCGCAACGCCTTCGGACGTCCGAGGAGAACGCGAAGCAGGTGATCGAAACCGACGAAATGGTCCAGGTGGGCGTGGGAGACGAAGACATCCGTGATCTTGAGGAGGCGACCGGCCGAGAGCGCGCTGATGTCCCCCAGGTCAAAGAGGAGTGCGCGCCGCTCCCAGGGAAGCGCCACGTACAGGGCCGGGTCCCCGAACAGGTCGTTCACGAGAAAGGCGCGAAAGCTGCTCGCCATCTGTCCACCGCTGCGGTGGCAACTTCAAATGAAAAACCGACAACCGACAACCGGCCAAGGGAGACGGAATGCCAAAATGATCGGTTGTCAGTCGTCCGTTGTCGGTTTTCAATTGGCGAGGTCCGCAAGGACCGAGCGGTTACTGACCCGCCGCCTTGTTCGCGTCCTGGACGCGCTGCCGCTCCTGGTCCAGAACCGGCGCCAAGCGCTGGTCGAGACCCCGCTTGGTCAGGTCCACCGGCTGCCCCGCCTGGCCGGTGCCGGGCGACCCGGGGACGGTCTGGAGGGCCTCCTGACCCTTGGTGCCCTCCTGCAAATAGGAGGCGACCAGGTATCCCACGAGGGCCAGTGCGAGGACCAGACCGGCGATGCCAAGGATCCTCATGCCATGTCTCTCCCGTCGCTCCCGAGCGGAGATTCACGCCCTGCCCATGCGTTCTGGATGGGTAGTGTACCGCCCTTTCCCCGAAACGCAATCGGAAAGCGCGCCGGCGGGATGGCCGGTGGAGGGGGCGGGCGTCCGTCCCCCGCTGAGACACCCCGTCCCCGCGACAAACAAAAGCGGCGCCGGTTCGGCGCCGCTTCCTGGTGGGTCTCGATGTCCCAGTCCCGGGGTCTACTTCTCGACAGGAAACCCCTTGGCCACCCAGTCAATCATCCCGCCTTCCAGGTTGTAGATCTTGGTGAGGCCCACGGCCGCGGCCACCTCGCATGCGACCGCGCTCCGAATCCCCTGGGCACAGTAGAAGGCGACGTTGTCGCCGTTCAGGTACTTCCGTGGGGACATGAGCAGCGTGTTCAGGGGAACCAGCGTGGACCCGGGGATGCGTCCATCGTTCCACTCGCTGGGTTCCCGCACGTCCACCCACGTGGTGCTTCCGCCATCGTAGAGCTCCTTGGCTTTGGCAGCGTCTATTCGCTCGAACGGTTCCTTCAACGGTTCCTGCGCCATGACCGCTACTCCCCCTCGCATCGGCCCATCGGGCCGAGAGTGATCCATCCGGCCCCGCTTCTCTCAGCCGGCATAGTAACGGAACACCCACGTGAGGTCAAGGCAGGATTGGTTCACTCCGGCCCCGAACGTCCGCACTCGCGTCCTGCATTCTCGGGCAGCCTCTGCTCGAGGATCGTTCGACGCCCAACCGAACCATCCGGATGCATTCAGGCCTGTTTCATCTTCCATTCCTCCCCACGTCTCTCCTTGACTTTCGTTCGTGGCCTTTCCTAGATTGGGATTATTGCGTGCACTCGGGTGCCTTCTCCAGCACGGCGGCCGCCGCCCGTTCTCTCGGCGCCCCACCTCGGGCTGGTCCTGGCCAGCGGGGTCCCGCGCCGCCGTCGCAGCGTGAGATCACAATGGCCTGGAAGCGTTTCTATTCCAGCCTCCGCTTCAAGATGACTGTCGGGGTGATCCTCATCCTGCTGGTCGTCATGAGCGTGGTCTTCGTCGTGCAGTACACGTGGTTCCGGCGCGAGATGATCGAACGCCTCGGTCTGTCCGCGACCCCCCTCAGCGACGTGATCAAGGGGAGCCTGAAGCA
>JACQXP010000146.1 GCA_016208645.1 Candidatus Methylomirabilota bacterium
CCCAGGGACACGGTCGTCAAGATAGACGGGGTGCCTGTGGGGGGACGGCACTTCACGGTGATCGCCGGTCCCTGTGCCGTGGAAGGCCGCCGCCAGATGCTCCTCACGGCGCAGGCGGTGAAGCGGGCCGGGGCCAGATGTCTTCGCGGCGGGGCGTACAAACCCCGAACGAGCCCGTACAGCTTCCAGGGGTTGGGGTTGGAGGGCCTGGAGATCCTTCACGAGGTCTCGCGCACATTGCAGATGCCGGCCGTCACGGAGGTGGTCGAGGTCGCAGATGTCGCCGAAGTCGAACGATACGCCGCCGCCTTCCAGGTGGGGGCGCGGAACATGCAGAATTTCCGCCTGCTGAAGGCGGTGGGGCAGAGCCGGAAACCCGTCATCCTCAAGCGCGGTATGGCGGCGTCCGTCGAAGACCTTCTCTTGGCCGCCGAGTACATCCTCTCCGAGGGGAACCCGAACGTCATCCTGTGCGAGCGGGGCATCCGGACCTTCGAGACGGCCACGCGCAACACGTTGGACCTGAACGCCATTCCTCACATCAAGCAGCACAGCCACCTGCCCGTCATCGTGGATCCCTCGCATGGCACGGGCGTCCGTGAATATGTGACCCCCATGGCCAAGGCGGCCGTGGCCTGCGGGGCGGACGGCCTGCTGGTCGAGGTGCACCACAATCCCAAGGAGGCGCTGTCCGACGGCCAGCAGTCACTGGATCCCAGAGAGTTTGCACAGCTCATGAAGGGCCTGCGCCCATATGTCGCGGCGGCCGGCCGGCGGATGTGATCTCCGAATTTTCTCACGGCAGCCTTGCACGTGGACTACCTGCGACCGACGCCGCTGGGGGTTCCGCTCCAAATCCGCGGCCGGGTCAGGGAGATCAAGGGTCGCAAGATCGTGGTGGCAGCGACGCTGAGTGCCAATGGAGAGATCTGCGCGCGGGGGGAAGTGGTGGCCGTCCAGGTGCCGGACCGGTTGCTATGAGGCGGCGAATACCGCCGCCCGGGCGATCTCCTCGGTGCGGACCTTGTCCACGTCGAAGTTCTCCAGGGAGGCCCGGACCTTTTCCCAGGTCTGATCGAAGGTGGGCATGGTCTTCCGGGCGCGGGTGAGGGGGTTGCAGCGGGCCATGACGAAATTCTTGACGTACGGGTGGACGATGCCGCGCTTCTTCAGGCGGGCGACCGCGTCGGTCAGGAGTGTGTCGGCGGCCTCCACCAGGCCGGCCCGGTGCCCGCGCTCCTCGTAGGCCTTGGGGAGGGGGTGTCTCAGGAACGTGTCCACCCGCCGCAGGATGGGGGCATGGACGCTGCCCGAGAAGCGGGGGTACTTCTCGTACAGGAGGCCGAGGGTGATGAAGTGGGCCTCCTCGAACTGGAAGGTGAAGTCCTCCTCGGCCTTCCGGGGCTCCGCCTCCAGGAGGCCGCGGAACATCCGGATGACCTCCAGGGACTTCTCCTTGAGATTGTGGGCCTTCTCGGTGTTCAGGGCCAGGATCTGAAAGGCCACCTCCGGCTCCGGGATGAGGATGACCGGGATGTGCCTGGCCTTCAGCTTCTGGAGGGCATCCCGCCGGTGGTTGCCGTTGGGCGTCCAGTACTCCCCCGGGCCGTGGCGGACCACCACGACGGGATCAATGAACCGGTCCAGCTTCTTGATGACCTCGCGCAGCCGCTTGGCGTGAGTCGGTGACAGGTCGCGCTGGTAGGGCGTGGGCTGGACCTGCTCCAGGGGGAGCAGGGCGAAGATCTGCCAGGCCTGTCCCACCGGCTCGCGGTAGATGGCCAGGACGCTGCCTCCGTCGCCCTCGACCGCCTCGGCCAGGCTCAGGACCGCCCTGGGCGGCTCGCCCTTCTCCGGGAAGATCCCCCATCCCTCCTTCAGCGCGATGAGAGACGCCACGGTGCTCATGGGTCCTTCACCCTCCCCGGCTGCCGTGTCCCCCCTGTTCCATACCAGAGCCTGGCACCGGCCACAAGCGAATTTTCCCTCGCCGCTCTGCGGATCACCGCCGCCGGCGCAGCCAGGCCCAGAGGCGTGCCCAACTCGTGATGCGGCGGTCATCCGTCAGCCAGCCGCTGCGCGCGAAGAAAAAGAGCATCGCCGCCGGCAGGACCATCATCATCGCCAGGACCACCCCCAGCAGCCACGGCTGGTTGAAAGGGATTCCGGTGAAGTTCATGCCGAAGAAGCCGGTGAGGAACGAGAGGGGCATGAAGATGGTGGCGATCACGGTGAGCTGCTTCATCACCTGGCCCAGCCGGTTGGAGATGGATGCCAGGTAGGCCTCCAGGGTGTTCGCCACCAGGTCCCGGTAGGAATCAATGATCTCGAAGGCGCGCACCAGGTGGTCGTGCACGTCCCGGAAGTACACCGCGGTGCGCGCGTCAATGTAGGGATAGTCCCGGCGGCTCAGGGCGTTGTAGACCTCCCGCTGGGGACTCACGATCTTGCGGAGCTGCACCGCCACCCGCTTCACCTCGAAGATGCGTTGCATCCGGGCGCCGGCCGGGGCCTGCACCACGGCGTCCTCCAGGGAGTCAATCTCATCCCCCAGCGCGTCCAGCACCGGGAAGTATCCGTCCACCACGGCGTCACTGAGAAGGTAGAGGAGGAAGCTGGTTCCGTTCTGGAGGGCCCGGGGGTCGGTCGCGCAGCGGTCGAAAACCCGCTTCACGGCATCCAGCGGCCTGTCGTGGACCGTGAGGAGGCAGTTGGGCCTTAGGGCCACATGCAGCTCGTCCGTTTCCAGCTCATTGCCTCGAACGCCGCGCAGGGCGTGGATGACCAGGAAGACGTACAGGTCGAACTCCTCGATCTTGGGGCGCTGGTTCCTGTGGATGAAGTCCTCGAGGGTCACCGGGTGCAGCTCGAATTGAGTCGCCAGGGCCTCCAGGGCCTCGGCCGCCTCGCCCTCGGCGTCCACCCAGAGGACGGCTCCGGGGTCGCGCAGCCCCTCCGCCAGGATCCCGATATCTGCAGCCGTCTCGACCCTTCCGTCGCTGTGCCGGACCAGCACTCGCCGCACGGTGTCCACCTCCTCCGGGCACCCCAGCTCCCGTGGCCGCTAGATAGCCCTCCGCCCGGCCCAAGTCAAGCGGAAAGGCGGCCCCGTCGCTCCCCGGGTGTATGACGAGAACATGAGATAGTAGACACTTGACGTACAGTCAAGCAAATGATAAAAAGTAAAGCAAATCTCTGAATGGTAAAGGAGCCTTCGGATGGGGAGCACTGTGAAGCTCAGCGCAAAACACCAGATCGTCATCCCGCGCGACGTCAGACGGCAGCTTGGCCTGGCGGCCGGCGATGGCCTGCTGGTGGAGGTGCGGGCAAACACCATTGTGCTGGTGCCGCGTCCCAGAAGCTACACAAACCGGTTGCGCGGACTCCACAAGGAGGTCTGGCGAGATGTGGACCCCGCAACCTATGTGAGAGAGGAACGAAAGGGATGGCGGTGAGGTCAGCCCTGAGCCGATTCCTGCGCCGCCATCGTGTGTTCGCTGCGGACACGATGGTCTTCATCTACCACCTGCAAGAACATCCTCGGTACTCGGCTGCGACACAGGTCCTCCTGGCTGCCTGGGAAGGAGGATCCCATCGGGGGGTCGCGTCCGTCATCTCCCTGGCTGAGGTTCTCGTCAAACCGCTTCGGGACGGCAATGCTGGCGCAGCGGAGGACTATCGGCGCCTGCTCACTACCTTTCCCAATCTCCGGCTACTGGAAGTCAACCAAAGCATAGCGGAAGCCGCGGCGCAACTGCGGGCAGCCTATGGCCTGCCCATGCCGGACATGATCCAGGCGGCAACGGCAGTGGCTGCGGGCGCGACCGGCTTCGTCACCAACGATCCGGCCTTCAGGCGTGTCGAGGGCCTGGAAGTTCTGATTCTCGACGACGTGATTCAGCCCCGACGGTGAATTGGCCTTCTCTCCTTACCGACCTGGTGCGCGCGCCCTGTGCATTGACACGTCCAAGGCGAGCGTGCTAACGTCCCACCGCCACTGCCATGAATCGCCAGCCGCTTCAACTCGAACTCTACAGCCGGCCCGGCTGCCACCTGTGTGACGAACTGCGGGCGGTCTGCCAGCGGTTGAGCGACGAGTTCCTCCTCCGGGTCACGGAAGTCAACATCGAAGCCCATCCGGCCCTGGAGGAACGATTCGGTCGGGAGATCCCGGTCCTGTTCATTGACGGGCGAAAGACGGTCAAGTTCCGGACGACAGAGACGGAACTGCGACGCAAGCTGCGGCGGCGCCTCCTCTCGCGACGGCTGTTCGGGTGCTGAAGGCAGCCGGTCGGGAGGCCGCACGATGAGAGATTCGTGAATTCTCCGGATCAACGGGTTCGCGAATGATCCGGGCAATGCCGGTTGACGGCGCGGGGGTTGCCATGGCGGCTCAACACGGTGCACGTCAGGCGGGACACGGACGCATCTGGGAGATATACCGGCGGGCGAACCCGCGCTCCGAGGCGCTCTTTGCCCGGGCCGGGGGGTCCATCGCCGGCCGCATCACTCACGACATCCGCCACATGAAACCGTTCCCCGTCTACATCGAACGCGCCCAGGGGACCCGGAAATGGACGGCGGACGGCCAGGAGCTGATTGACTACTGGATGGGCCACGGCGCCCTGTTTCTCGGCCACGGCCATCCGGTGATCCTCGAGGCGGTCCACGAGCAGCTCGGCCGCGGCACCCACTATGGGGCCTGCCATGAGCTGGAGGTCCGCTGGGCGGAGCTGGTGCAGCGGCTGGTGCCGTCGGCGGAGCGGGTGCGGTTCACCATGTCGGGGACGGAGGCCACGCAGCTCGCCCTGCGGCTGGCCCGCGCCCACACCGGCAAGCCGAAGGTGGTGAAGTTCGAGGGGCATTTCCACGGCTGGCACGATTACGCCCTGGCAGGCGTGAAGCCGCCCTACGACGTCCCCCTGTCCTCCGGGATTCCCGAAGAGTCGCTGGCGCAGGTCCTCCTGTGCCCGCCCAATGACCTGGCGGCCCTCGACGCGCTGCTGGCCGGACGCCAGGACGTGGCCGCCGTGATCCTGGAGCCCGGCGGGGGGAGCAGCGGGACGATCCCGACGGATGCGACGTACCTGCAGGGGCTGCGGGACCTGACGCGCCGGCAGCGGGTGGTGCTCATCTTCGACGAGGTCATCACGGGCTTCCGGTACGCGCCCGGGGGCGTCCAGCAGGTGGTGGGGGTCACGCCCGACATGACCACGCTGGCCAAGATCATCGCCGGCGGCCTGCCCGGGGGGGCGGTGGCGGGGCAGGCGGCCATCCTGGACCGGCTGGCCTTCGGCGAGGATCCCGCCTGGAATCGGAAGGACCGCGTGGCGCACGCCGGCACCTACAACGCGAATCCCCTGTCGGCGGCGGCCGGGATCGCCATGCTGGAATGCATCGCCGACGGCAGGGCGCACCAGCGGGCCAACCAGACGACGCGGGACCTGCGCCAGGAGCTGGTGGGAGTGTGGCGCCGCCTGGAGGTCCCGGGCTGCGTGTACGGCGAGGCTTCCATTCTGAACTACTCCCTGGAGCCGGCGCTGGAAACTCCCCCGACGGCCGGCACGCGCGACCACCGCCGCCTCCAGGCGCTGGCCAATCCCGATGCCTATCATGCCCTGCGCTGCGGGCTGATCCTCAACGGGGTGGACATCTGCCCGCTGCATGGCTGGGTCTCGGCCGTGCACACCGACGAGGACGTGCAGCGGACGGTCCAGGCCTTCGAGAAGGCCTTGCTTCTGCTCCGGGAGGATGGCTTCTTTTCCTGACACGGGTGCCGCACACGCGCCGCGCTTTGGAGTTGACAGGCGCCCGTGCTGTGCTAGCATCCCGATGAAGCCCTAGGGGAGTCCGCCGACGGGACCGCCGAACCTCTCGTCTGTCCCTGTCGAAGGACTGAGAGCCCGAGGAAGCGCGGCGCTGCCAAGCCGCGCCGCCGGGGACCCTGGAACCTGATCTGGGTCATGCCAGCGTAGGAAAGCGGCTTCTTGGAAGCGCCAAATCCACGCCGCATCCCCCCTGGGCGATGCGGCGTTTTTCTTTCCGCCGGTGTGGAAGCCGGGAGGGACCGGCCGCACCCGGGCAGAGGGAGATGGCAGATGATACGGTGTTCAGCGAGAATTGGGGTCCTGGTGGGACTTGTGATCGCCACGGGGTTGGCTACGGCTGCCGGGGCAGCGCAGACCCTGACGCTGGCGCTCACCCCCTCGCAGAGTCCAACGGCACTGCAGCAGGTGGGAGATGAATTCGGCGCCATCCTCTCCAAGCTGCTGAAGATGCCAGTGAAAGTCTACGTGGCCTCCGACTACGCTGCGGTGATCGAGGCCCTCAGATCCAGGAACGCAGACCTCGCCTTTCTTCACACGGTCGGGTATGTCCTGGCTAACCAGGAAGCGAAGGCCACGCTTCTGGCCAAGGATATCTGGCACGGCAAGACATCGTACACATCACGAATCTATGTCCGGAAGGCTAGCGGATTCAAGGCCCTGGAGGACCTCCGGGGCAAGACGATCGCCTTCGTGGATCCGACGAGCAGCTCGGGGTACATCTACCCCATGGTCTTGCTGATCGAGAAGGGCTTTGTCAAGAACCGGGACCCCAAGACGTTCTTCAAGGAGGCCCTCTTCGCCGGCTCGCACGATGCGGCGCTCCTGGCCCTCCTGAACGGCAGTGTGGATGCCGCCGCCTCCTTCGATTTCGCCCGGGAGCAGTACTTGCAGGATAAAGAGCGCATCGAGGCGCTTACCTGGGTAGCGGAGACGCCGCCGATCCCGGAGGCCGGCATCGCTGTGCGACAGGGCCTCGAGCCGGCGCTGGCCAAGCGGATCTTCGATGCCCTCATGGCCCTCAACGCCCCGGAGTACAAGCAGCTTCTGGCCAGGCTCTACTCGATCGACGGATTCACCGAGCCGGGTCCCGACAGTGAATTCAACGTGGTCCGGGCTGCGCTCCGGGAAGGGATACTAAAGCGGTAGATGGGATGTGAGCTCGGAGATCCTTCATGGGGAAGGAATCACCGCCGACGATAGGAGCTTCGAGGTCCTGTGGCCACTTGTCCGGGGAGCATCCAAACGTGCCCGGCCGCAGGGAGTTGTGGATGCTCGCAGTCTGCCTCTTTGCTGGCATTGTCGCGCTCACCGCAGGCAACGGAGGCGTGGCGCCGGCGGCGGCCGGGATCACCCTGGCGCTCACCCCGTCCAAGGACCCGACGCTCCTCCAGGAGGCGGGCACGGCCCTGGCCCAGGAACTCGGCAAGCGGCTGGACCTGCCGATCAAGCTCTACGTGGCCGCCGATTACGCCGGG
>JACQXP010000147.1 GCA_016208645.1 Candidatus Methylomirabilota bacterium
ACATCGGGACCGGGATAGAGACCTCGGTGAATGACCTCGTCCGCCTCTTTGGCGAGGTTGCCGGGAAAGATGTCCTCTGCCGGCATGGATCCGCACGCCCGGGCGAACAGCGCCGGAGCGTCCTGGATTGTGCCCTGGCCACTCGCGTCCTCGGTTGGCAGCCCAGGACCGATCTGCGGACTGGGCTGACCCGGACCTTCCAGTGGTTCCAAAGTACCGTCAGGCGGGAGGCGTAAGGCGTGAGGAGAGAGAGCATGGAAAAGCCGCATAAGAAGCTGGATGTCTGGAAATTGTCCATGCAGTTGGTTCAAGAGATTTTGAATGTGGGAGGTTGGGACAGGAGAGCAGGAATTGTTTGACACCACCAGGTTATGTGTGCTATACAGCCCCGGTTCTTCGGGGTCCACACGACCCGTGCATTCCTGAAACGCCCGTTTCGTTCTGGCCGGTTGTGCAGCGTGACAGAGGGGCGGCCCGCCTGACGATCCAACCCGAGAATCTTCAGCGGATGAAAACATCGTATGACGTCCTCGTTGTAGGCGCGGGACCCGCTGGTTCCACGGCCGCAGAACACCTGGCTGCTCAGGGGATTGAGGTCGCGGTTCTGGAGGAGCATGCGGTCGTCGGCGAGCCGGTGGACTGCACCGGCGTCGTCGGGACCGAGGCCTTCGAGACATTCGACCTGCCCCGGAGCATCATCCTCGGCTCCGTGAACGGGGTCACGATCCACTCTCCCGCCGGGATCCCCGCCACCTATCAGGCGACCGAGCCGCTGGCCCACGTCGTGGACCGCGCCGAGCTGGATCGGTGCTTGGCGACGCGTGCCCGGCAGGCCGGCGCCACTTTCCTCCTCAGCACTCAGGCCGTGGATGTGACCCGGGACGCCCGCGGGATCGAGGTCACCTGCCGCTGCACCGCGGGCGAGCCGCGCAGGCTGTCCGCCAAGATGTTGATCCTGGCGGGCGGCCCCCGTTTCGCCTTCCATGGGCGCCTGGGACTGGGGACGTCCTCCATCCTCTGGCGGAGCGCCCATGCGGAGCTTCCGGGCAACAGCCTGTCCCACGCCCAGGTGTACCTGGGGCGGGACGTGGCCCCCGGGGCCTTCGGGTGGGCGGTTCCCGTCAACCGCTCGGGAATACCCCATGTTCGCATCGGGGTGAACAGCCACAGCGACGCCCCCCGGTACCTGCGAAAGCTCTGCGAAGAGAAGTTCCCCCACCTGATGCCTGATGAAGGACCGCTCTCCTTCCGGTCTTGGGTCGTCCCGGTCTTGCCGTTGTCCCGGACATACGCGGACCGGGCTCTGGCGGTCGGCGACGCCGCCGGCCAGGTGAAGCCCACGTCGGGCGGGGGGATCTACTACGGGATGCTCAGCGCGCGAGAAGCCGCCGACACGGTGGCCGAAGCCTTCAAGCGCGGAACGTTCACCCGGGATGCTCTCTCGACCTACGAGAAGCGGTGGCGGGCACACCTGGGCCTCGACCTCAAGATCGGCACGCTCTTCCGCCGCCTCTTCGCCCGGATGGCGGACCGGGACGTGGATGACCTCTTCCACACGCTGCACACCGATGGCCTCTTGGCCCGGATGACGGAAAAGATCAGCTTCGACTGGCACCGGGAGCTGATCCTCTTCCTCCTGAAGCATCCCAAGCTGGCCCGGATCCTCATGCGCCGCTGCCTGGACTGGCGGGCCGAGCCCGCCTTCTCGGATCTGCCCGCCCTCTGAGCCCGACCATCTCACCGCCAAGATCGCCAAGCCCGCGAAGACTTCCCTGAGCGTTCCGGGTCCGGGGAGGGAGATGTGTGGGACATCGTCTGGGGTCTTCTGAGGAGCCGGCTCCCCTCGACTTCATGGGATCTCGCGGGTCGCTGCGCTCTTTGCGGGTTCTGCGGTGAGATTCTTGGGACCAAGATGGTCGGCCCTTCCCGCCGGCATCCGCGTCCGAAGGAGCCGATGCGGATGCTGCCCGACCGTTCGGCAGGCGTCGAAGTCGGCGGAAAAAAGCCTTGACCGGTGCGCCATTCTGCGGTAGGCAGGACCCGGCCAGGCGTCCGCGAGAGCGGCAAGCGGACACCCGCTCTCGCGAGCCGGCCTGGCAGGAATCCCCGGTCCCTCCGAAGGGCTCCTCCCCTCGTTGCGATGGATGGCAGGCGCTTTCACCCGGATGGGCCCGGTCCGGGCGGATGGTGGTGTCCACCCGGCCATCCGGCTCCGTGAACCGCCACCGGGCCGCGCGAGCGACCATGGTCCGTTTCCCCCGGGGGCGCACGGCGCCCCGGCGGCAGGTGGCGTGAGGTGGCGATGCAATTGAAGGGTCAGGTCGCACTGGTGACGGGAGGCGGGCGCGGCATCGGTCGGAGCATCGCCCTGGCCTTCGCGCGGGAAGGGGCGGATGTCGCGGTGGCCGCTCGGACTAGGAGCGATGTGGCGGCGGTTTGCAACGAAATCGAAGGGCTCGGGCGTTCCGCCCTGGCCTGGCAGTGCGACGTGACCGAGCGGGACCAGGTGGCAGCGCTGATCGGGGAGGCCGAGAAGCGCCTCGGCCCCATCGCGATCCTGGTGAACAATGCGGGCATCGCCGCCGGCGCCAAGACCGCCGAGATGGACGATGATCTTTGGGAGCGCATCCTCCGGGTCAACCTGACCGGCACGCACCTGTGCACCAAGGCGGTCCTGCCGGGGATGCTCGGCCGGGGCTACGGCCGGATCGTCAACATCGCGTCCATCGGCGCGAAAGTCGGGCTCCTGTACTCGGCGGCCTATTGTGCCAGCAAGCACGGGGTCCTGGGATTCACCCGCTCGCTGGCCCTGGAGGTGGCCGGACGAGGCATCACCGTGAATGCCATCTGCCCGGGGTTTGTCGAGACGGCCATGACCGATGAGGGCATCCGTCGCATCGTCACGAAGACCGGCCGGACCCCGGAGGCCGCCCGCGAGACCCTAGAGGCGCTCACTCCCCAGCACCGGCTGATCCATCCGGATGAGGTGG
>JACQXP010000161.1 GCA_016208645.1 Candidatus Methylomirabilota bacterium
GTGGGGCGATTTCGCTGCCGAGCGAAGCGAATCCAGCATTCCAAGGAAAGAGCCGAGCGCCCTTTCCAGGCTGCGCGGACAAGTTGTTTCAGAACCAACGTCCCCTATGACGGGGGGCCTCGGGTGGCTCCATCGCCCCGAGGCCGGTGCCTCGCGGTAGGTTGGCCGCCGACCGCGCCGGCGCTACGCAGTCGGCGCATCGGGGCGGCGGCACAGAGCGCCGCCCCGTTCGGCTGACCCGATCAGTGCCAACGGAAACCACATGAAAGGAGTATGAGAGTAGGACGATGGCGAAATACAAGGTCTACGTCGAAACCACTGTTGTGAGCTACCTGACGGGGCTTCCCACTCGCGATCTGGTGCTCACCGCACATCAGCAACTGACGGTCGAATGGTGGCAACGTCGCCACCGCTTCGACCTCTTCGTATCCGAGGCGGTACTGCAGGAGGCGGCTGGCGGTGACCCAAGCGCGGCTGCCCGGCGCGTGGCCGCGCTACAGGGGATCAGCGTTCTCGAGCTAACCGCACCGGTGGCCGGGCTGGCGCGGGCCCTCGTCGCGGGACACGCCGTACCGGCCACTGCGGCTGTGGACGCAGTGCACATCGCGGTCGCGGCGGTCAACGGGATGGAATTTCTCCTCACCTGGAACTGCACACATATCGCGAATGCCGCCACGCGTGGTATGATCGAACGTGTGTGCCGCGCCGCGGGCCTCGTTCCGCCCGTGATCTGCACACCGGAAGAGTTGATGGAGGAGTAACGATGGCTCGGGATCCTATCGTCGAGGAAGTGCGCGCCATCCGCGACGCCTTTGCCAAGCGGCACAACTACGACATCGACGCAATCGTACGCGCCCTGCAAGAGGCGTCCGCGGACGCGGGGCGGCAGGTCGTCTCGCTTCCTTCAAAGCCTCTCAGGGAAGAGGACGAGCCGCGAAAGGCGGGCTGAGCCAGCCCCTGCAGTGGCCGAACCCGCGGCTGGAGCCGATCCCGCTCCGGCCATCTGAACGAAGCGAGATTCACCTGCCCTGAGCGGGCCGGCTCAGCCGCCGCCCCGTTCGGCGGGGCGATGCCGCCCTGAAGTGTGACCGTCTCCACTTCCGCCTTTGTGGGAGTGATCGCATGGTCATGCGCCATTCCGTCCGGCTTGACCGACACGCCTTCTCCGTTGTCGGCGGCTACGCGGCTGGGTTCCACGGATACTCTCGGGAACCGCCAGTTCCCGCCCCCGGCGATCTCGCCTTGGGCGCCTTGGCAGTTCACCTTGAAATGCTTTCTTACAAATCGAAACGCTACTGGAAGTCCGCGTAACAACCAGGTTTCTTGACCTGCGTTCCAGTTTGAAAGCCCTGCCCACCGACCGGCGCATCTGACCCCCGACTCATCTCACGTCTCCAACCCCCTGAAAAGCAAGGCCCCCTGCCATGTGCGCCGGCTTCCCGTCGCTGTGGAACGTCGTTTGCTCAAGCAGCATTCGACAGCCCGAGGTCCAAAGGGAGGTCGGCGGCATGGCGGTCCTGCATGGCCCGCAGCCCGGTGAGGCCACCCGAATCATGGTCGTGGACGACAACACCGATCGGCGTGGGCGGACCCTGGAGTTCTTCCGGCGCCGGGGGTACGAGGTCCTGGCGGCGCGCAGTGGCGTGGAGGCCATCGCCCACATCATCCAGCATCGCGTGGACGTCATCCTCATCCAGGGCTCGCTCCCCGGGCTCTCCAGTTACGAGACGATCCCCATTGTGAAGAAAATCCATCCGGCCCTTCGTGTCATCCTGACCCTCCCGGGCGATGTCGAGCCCGAGCCGCATCCGACCGAGCAGACCGACTTCATCCACTGCTTCCTCGAGCCGATCCGGCTGGAGGAGATCGAGCGGGCGATCCGGGAACCCGGTGCGGTCCCGAAGGCGTCCGGCCCATAGCCAGAGGAGAGGGTCGTGGCCCGGCACAGAGGATCGTGGATTTTCGGTGCGCTGATCATCCTGGCGGCCTCGGGTGCTCTGGCGGCTGACCCGCCACGGCTCAACCCGTCCGGGTTCACCTCCAGCCAGGTGTGCGGGGCCTGCCACCAGGACATCTTTGCCATGTGGAAGGGGTCGAAGCACGCCCGCGCCTTCGAGAATCCCATCTTCGCCGCGGCCTACCGCGATCTCCAGCGCGAAGGGGGGGACGCCAGGCGGTTGTGCCTGCGCTGCCACGCCCCCATCGCCGGCATCACGGGCGACCTGGAGGCGCAGCAGGCCATCACCCGGGAAGGGGTGACCTGCGACTTCTGCCACTCGGTGACCGGCGTGGCCATCCGGGATACCGACTCCCCGTTTGTCGTGGAGATGGGCGGCCCCAAGCGCGGGCCCAAGGTGGGGGCAAGTTCCGCGGCCCATGCCATCCAGCCTTCCATCCTCCACAAGAGTTCCCGCCTCTGCGGCGGCTGTCACGAGTTCCGGAACCCGGAGGGCCTGACCACCATCAGCACCTTTTCCGAATGGCGCGCCTCCTCCTACCCGGCCGAGCTGCGCGCCTGCCAGGATTGCCACTTCCTCCCGGTGACCGGCCGGAGCACCGTGCAAACCGGCAACCCCGTCGGATCCAGGATCCCGGATCACCGCCTCCAGCGCAGCCAGGAGCAGCTCCGCGATGCGGTGAAGCTGGATGTCCCGCAAGTCACCCGCCAGGCAGACCGGGCCGTGGTGAGGGTGGCCATCCGGAACATGGGCTCGGGTCACGCGGTGCCGACGGGCCATCCATCCCGACGCCTGCTCCTCAAGGTGGAGGCCCGGTCGGCCGGGAGCGGCTCGCTCTTGGGGGAAGCAACCCGAACCTATCAGAAGCAGCTCCTGGATGGCAGCGGGCGGATCCTCCTCCGCGACGCGGAGTTGATGCGTGCCCGGAACGTGTCGGACAATCGCATCGCCCCCCACGAGGTCCGCACCGAGACCTTCACCTTCTCGATTCCCCCGGGCGAGGCGGTCCGGGTGCGAGCCGAGGTCGAATACCTCTACCGCTCCCACATCCTGGCGGGCAACGAGTGGCGCGTCGAGGTGGCGCGGCAGGAGGCAGTGGTCCCTGGAAACTGAGCAAGCTTGTGCGCGAATGGTCGGCCGGACGCACGCGCGACTGGGCGTGAGCCTGGCCGACTAAAGTTCCGCTGAACCGTTCCGTGGCGGCGATCCCCTTGCACCCCACGCACAAGGAGACGGTGAGTGAAGATCCCTGAACAGGTCAGGCGACTCGGGCTGGTCATCGGCATCATTGTGGTCGGGGTCCTGGGCACCCGCTTCTTTCTGATCCCGCGTTCGCTCATCTCGGACGAGCTTCATCAAGCGTCCACGGTCCAGCGAGAGGTCGCCAAGCCGGTCAAATTCGCCGGCTCAAGCACCTGTGAGGGCTGCCACGAGGAGGTTTCGGGCCGGGTGAGGAAGGGCTACCACAAGAACCTCATGTGCGAGGGCTGTCATGGCGCGGCCGCGCGGCACGCGGAGGATCCCGGGCAGGGAAAGCCGTTCGCGCCGCGGGACAGGAAGTTCTGCCCGGTCTGTCACAGCTACGACGCTTCGAGACCGACAGGGTTCCCCCAGATCAACCCCACGGCCCACAATCCGGTCAAGCCCTGCATCACGTGCCACAATCCGCATGACCCGGTGCCGCCGAAGACGATCGAGGCATGCTCGGCCTGCCATCCCCAAATCCAGCGGACCACGGCCGTCTCCAGCCACGCCCTCCTGAAATGCACGACGTGCCATGTCGTGCCGGCGCAGCACAAGAAGACGCCCAGAAGCGCCCTGCCCTCCAAGCCCGAGGGCCGAGAATTCTGCGGCACCTGCCACGCCAAGGGGGCCACCGAACGGGACGCGCCAAAAGTTGACCTCTCCACTCACGGCGGGAGGTTCCTGTGCTGGCAGTGCCATTACCCGCATCTTCCGGAGGGACGAGGATGAACAAGCGGGAATTCCTCAAAAGCCTCCTGCTCCTCCTGCATGCCGGAGGGTTCGTGGGCGCCCTTGCCCGATGGGCGGGTGCCAAAGAGACGGGCGGTAAGGAAGGCGAGGGAAAAGCACCGGGCGGCGCTGATGCGAAGGGCGAAGCCAACGGGAAGCACGATCCCGCGCGCCACTGGTATGGCATGGGGATCGAGATTGACAAGTGCATCGGTTGTAGCCGATGCGTGGACGCCTGCAAGGTGGAGAATGCCGTCCCCCCGGAACCCTTCTTCTTCAACACCTGGCTGGAGCGCTACGTCATCGCGAAGGACGGCGAGGCGGTTGTCGAGAGCATCAATGTGAAGGGCAAGAGTTCACGAGAGATGAGGCAGGATGATGGCGAGGTCATTCGGAGCTTCTTCGTCCCGAAGCTATGCAACCAATGCGCCAATCCGCCCTGCGTCCAGGTCTGTCCCGTAGGGGCCACGTTCTCGACAAAGGATGGCGTGGTCCTGGTGGACGCAAACCGGTGCATCGGCTGCGGGTACTGCATCCAGGCGTGCCCCTACGGCGCGCGGTATCTCCGTCCTGAGAGCCGGATCGCGCAGAAGTGCTTCTTCTGCTACCACAGGGTGGCGCAGGGGCTGCTTCCCGCCTGCGTCGAGGTCTGTCCCACCCAGGCCCGCATCTTTGGCGACCTGCGGAGCAAGGCGAGCCGCCTCGTGCGCTTCACGCGGATGAACAAGATCCACGTCCTCAAGCCATCCCTCAATACGGAACCGAAGGTCTATTACGCCCAGCTCGATGGAGAGGTACGATGAACGCGGAGCGGGTAAGAGACCTGTACGAGCTTCTGGACCAGGTTACCGGTTACATCTACCCCAACGAGATCGAGATCCGCTGGTCCATCCTGATCGTGGTCTACCCCTACCTCACCGGCCTGGTCGCGGGCGCCTTCATCCTGGCCTCCCTGGTGAAGGTCTTCAAGGTCAAGGAAGTCGAGCCGACCTACCGGCTGTCCCTCCTCACGGCCCTGGCCTTCCTGCTGGTGGCGCCGCTACCGCTCCTCTTCCACCTGGGCCGACCGGAGCGCTCCTTCGAGATCTTCCTGACGCCCAACCCCAGGTCCGCCATGGCCATGTTCGGCTTCGTGTATGCCTGGTACCTGATGGCCGTCCTGCTCCTGGAGATCTGGTTCGAGTTCCGACGCGACCTGGTCCTGCTGGCGCGGGCATCCCGCGGTCTCCTGAAATGGGTGTACCGCGTCCTGTCCCTCTTCTCCACCGACATCAGCGAGGCGGCCCTGGTCTTTGACCGGAGGGCCATCCGGGCCATCACCATCATCGGCATCCCGTCGGCCTTCCTGCTCCACGGATACGTGGGCTTCATCTTTGGATCGGTGAAGGCCAACCCGTGGTGGAGCAGCGTGCTCATGCCGATCGTGTTCCTCATGTCCGCGATCGTATCCGGGATCGCGCTCGTCATTTTCCTCTACATGGTGCTTACGGCGATCCGGGATCACCCCATTGACATGCGGTGTCTGGACACGATGGTTTCGTACCTGTTTTACGCCATCATCGTGGACTTTTCGCTGGAGGCCCTGGATTTTATTCAGCGGCTCTACGAGAGCGAGGAGTCGGTCAAGATCCTCGGCACGCTCATCACCAGCAAACTCTTCTTGAGCCTGTTAGTGCTGCAGATCTTGCTGGGGATGCTCGTTCCGCTGGGAATCCTGGTCATCGCGAGGGTCTGGACGTTCAACGACGATATGCGGAAGTTGCTCTACTTCGCGTCGGTCATCCTAATTCAGGTCGGCATCTTCAGCACGCGGTGGAACGTCGTCATCGGTGGCCAGCTTTTCTCTAAGAGCCTGAGGGGACTCATGGCGTATAAGATGGAGGTCGTGAGCATCGAGGGACTCTTGGCCGCGCTGGTCCTGCTGGTGCTCCCATTCATCATCCTGGCGGTCATGATTCGAGTGCTCCCTACGGAGCCACTAGAGGATCGCGTGACGGTGCCGAGCAAAGCTCCGGCACCTGAGTCCCCCGAGATCCTGCCACTGCCGACCTCGGGGAGTTGAGAGGAAGATAGGGGAACGTGCTGGGTTTCCGCCGGCCGAGAGGCGGGAGCGGGCTACGCCGGGCAGGATGTCTAGCAGAAAGGAGAGTTCCTGAGATACTTGCCGTGGATGAATCTGGGTCTGGGGTTCTGGTTGACGGGGGCACCCCTCATGCTGGGCTTTCGCGAGCACGGCGTCCCGGCCCTGAATGACGTGATCGTGGGACTCCTCCTCCTGGGCACGGCCGCGGCCACGCTCTATCTGGATCGGCCCGAGCCGCGGCGGACGCCCGATCGGGTGCCGTAATCACGATCACCGCCAGGGCTCTTCCTACTTCCAGATCGTGAGCACCCACTCGGACGGGCCGACGTCTTCCACGTGAATCCGGAAGCCGAGCCGTTCCGTCTGCCGCGGGATGGTGAGGAGGGCCGGCGGGTGGTCGGTCAGGACCTCCAGCACCTCTCCCGGCGGCAGATCCTTGAGGGCCTCGACCGTCTTCATCATCGGAAACGGGCAGATCTCGCCACGCACATCCAGTTTCATCCTTCCTCCTTCCGTAATCCGAGAAGAACTTGAACCGCCATGACGCCAAGGTCGCCAGGGAATATTATGCTTCTATCTCTGACCCGCAGAAGGTAAAACGGGCTTCACGGGATTTCAGGGTTTCCGTTTCTTGACCCAAATGGCATGTCCGGTCTTGGCGTTCTTGGCGGCTTGGCGGTTAGCAATTTCGGGGTGGGGCTAGGCCAGTCGCCGGATGACTTGCGCCGCGGCGTATGACCCCACCGCCAGGCCCAGGGCAAAGACCCAACTGTTGACCCCCAGCGCCGGGATGGCCGAAAAGAAGGCTCCGATATTACACCCTTGGCCGAGGCGGGCCCCATACCCCATGAGGAGGCCGCCGACCATGGCCTGCGCGTATCGCACCGGCACGCGCGGCGCCCGGAGCTTGAACTCGTTGGCCAGCAGGGCCGCCAGGAACGATCCGCCGACGATGCCGATATCCAGGAAGGTTCCCCCTGACTGCCATGCCGGATGGCGCAGAAGCTCGTACCCTGCGGGCCGTCCCCCGTAGTACAGGAGTCCCTCGGCGGGAAGACCCAAGCCCCTGGCGATCCATCCCGCCCAGAGCGACATCTCTGTCGTGACACCCCAGGGCTGCTGGTACAAATATTCGAAGACGTTCAAGACCCCCAGCAGGAGCCCCGCCAGCGCGGTCGGCCAGGCGAGGCCGAACACGGGTCGCCAGAGCCGCTCCAACGGCGAGGCGGCGA
>JACQXP010000162.1 GCA_016208645.1 Candidatus Methylomirabilota bacterium
CCTCTTCAACACCGGTTCCGGACTGAAGTACCCCGAGTTGCTGCCCCGCGAGGCCCCCGTCCTGGATCCCAACGATCCCAAGGCGCTGGACAGCGTCGCCTGACCGGCCAACGATTCGCGGCGTTCGACTGCTCCTCCGCCCCACCGCCCCTCTGCTCCTCTGCTCCCGCGCTCCCTGTCTCGGCTCTCGGCTCGCCACCTGCGGACATAAGCAAATTATCAAGGCCTGACCCCGAGGGACGGGGCGGGGTCATTCTATGGCTGCCTCGACCACGTACCACATGGGGTGCTGCTCCGCCGCCGGGTGGAGGCCGATGTCGAGCAGCATCTGCTCCACGGCGTGCGCGGCGAAGAAATCCTCAGGCCGGTGCTCGATGGCGAAGGGCAGCAGGTGGGCCGTCGGTCCCCAGTCCACCAGCAAGAGCTTCCCGCCGGGTCGGGTCACGCGCACCATCTCGCGCAGGGCCGGCGGCACCTCGACGAGATGGTGGAAGATCATAACGCCCATGGTCAGGTGGAACTCACGGTCCGCGAAGGGCAGGCGCTCCACCGCGCCGGGCACCAGGGAGACCTGGGACGCCACGCCTACCTTCAGCACGGCCTCCTCCCCCCGCTTCAGGGAATCCTCCGAGGGATCCACGGACCAGATATGGCTGCCGCGGGCGAGGTGGTGTGCCAGGAACACCGCGTTCCGGCCAAAGCCCGTGCCCACGTCGAGGGCCCAGGCGGGCCGCCGGGGCAACCGGCGGTCCAGCGCCGCCCGGATGGCGTCCCCATAGCCGAAGAAGTCGTGCCGGCCGTGCCGCCGCCCACGGCCGCGGATCTGAACGTGCTTCCCTTTGTGGATCATGCTCCGCGCTGCTCCGTACCGTGACGCGTGATGCGTGAAACGTGAAGGGTGAAACGTGAGGCGTGATGCGTGAGCTTCCGGCGTTTACGTTTCACGTTTCACGTATCGCGTATCACGTATCACGTTCTTAGCCGAACATCCCTCCCATCCGCGTCCCGGCCACCCGATTGGTCGAGGGAATGTATCACTTCTCCTGGCCGAATGTCACGCTCCGCATGAAGTGGTTCTGGGTCAGGAGGAGGATCACCAGCGGGGGGAGCATGACCAGGATGACCCCGGCCATGATCACGTTCCACTCGGCCTGGGCATCGGTGGCCACCAGCATCTTGATGCCGATCTGGGCCACCCGCATCTCGTTCGAGGTGGTGACGATCAGGGGCCACAGGTACTCGTTCCACATGTAGACGAATTCCACCATGAACAGTGCCACCAGGTTGTTGTAGGAAAGTGGCAGCAGGATCCGCGTCAAGAAGCGCATCGGGCCCGCCCCGTCAATCCGCGCCGCATCCGACAGGGAGGCCGGCACCGTGAGGAAGAACTGCCGGAAGAGCAGCGTCCCGGTGGCGCTGGCGAAGAAGGGGATCGTCAGCGCGTAGTAGGTGTTCACCCAGTTCAGCGTATCCATGAGCTGGAACGTCGAGACGATGCGCACCGGCAGGGGCAGCATGTGGGTGATCAGGATGACGACGAAGAGGAGATTTTTCCCGGGGAAGTCCCGGAAGTAGGTGAAGGCGAAGGCGGCCAGAATGGACAGCAGGGTCTTCCCCAGGGCCACCGAGATGGAGATGGCAAGGCTGTTGGTCAGCAGCCGGCCCAGATTGACCTTGCTCCAGGCCAGGCCCACATTCTCCAGCAGCGACATCCCGGGGATCAGCCGGGGGGGGTAGATGAACACCTGCTGGAAGTCAAAGGTGCTGATCAGCAGCGCATACAGCACAGGGAAGCAGGTGATGCTGACGCACCCCAGCAGCAAGGCATGCTGGCCGAGGGACCTGGACCGGGAGACCCGGTGCGTCATCGGGGCCTCGACTCAGGCATAGAACACCCGCCGGCCGGCATAGCGGAACTGCAGCAGGGTCAGGGCACTGACCAGGATGAACAGCACAATGGACTGGGCCGAAGCGTACCCCCACCGGATGCTGATGAACCCGTCCTGGTACAACTTGTAGATCAGCACCTCGGTCCCGCCGCCGGGTCCCCCCTGGGTCATCACGTCTATGAGGCCGAACACCTCGAAGAACGCGTACAGCGAGTTCATGATGAACAGGAAGAAGGTCATGGGCGACAGGATGGGGAAGATCACGCGCCAGAAGGTCTGGCGCCGCGAGGCCCCATCCATCTGGGCTGCCTCCACCATCTCGTCCGGGATATTCTGCAGGCCGGCCAGGAAGAAGACGATGTTGAACCCGAGCATCTTCCAGGCGGCCGCCAGGATGATCACCAACAAGGCGTAATTGGCGTTCATCATCCAGTTGGGGGACAGACCGGTGGTGAGCCGGAGGAGGTAGGTCATCAGCCCGCTGGAGGGCTCGAACAACAGGGCCCAGACGATGCCGGCCACCGCCGGCGAGAGGGCGTAGGGCCACAGGAGGAAGGTTCGGTAGAAGCCGATCCCGCGCAGCGGCTTGTTGGCCAGCACCGCCATCCCCAGTGAAACCGACATGGAGAGCACCACGACTGCGACCGCGAAGACCAGGCTGAGCCGGAGGCTGGACCGGTAGGCCTCCGAGGTCAAGATCTCCCGGAAGTTGCCTAGCCCGACGAAGATGCGCCGATTGCCGAACGGCGAGACCTCGAAGAAGGACAGGTAGAGGGCCTGGAGCGACGGCAGGATCAGAAAAATTGCCACGATGGCGATGGAGGGGAAGATCAGCACGTACGGGAGAGTACGATTCGGGAATCTCCCCTCCATCGCCACGGATTCTGTACCCCTATTTCTGAAGCCGGTTGTACTCTTCGAGGACCTTGTTGACCTCCTGCGTCGCCTCGTCCAACGCCGCCTGCGGGCTCAGCTTGCCGCTGAAGGTCTTCTCCAGGGCGCTGTCGGTGAGGTTCCGGATCTGGACGAAGTTGCCCAGGAGAACCCCCCGGGTGGCCGGTGTGTCTGGTCCTGCCTGGATTTGCTTGAAGGCCGTCTCGTACTATAAGCTCAACGGGAACCAAGCGCTCTTGCTGGTCATCCTGGCCTCTTCCTGGAAGCAGGTGAGCTACAATTTCCTCTTCTTTCTCGCCGGCCTCCAG
>JACQXP010000163.1 GCA_016208645.1 Candidatus Methylomirabilota bacterium
TCCCGGAGGACCAGCAGCCGGCCGATCACCTGCTTCGCCCCGATCCCGCGGAAGACATCCCGCTCCGCCATGTCCTGGGCATAGGCCTGGGCGCTGTGGTACCGCCCCGTCTCCAGGCATTCGACCAGGGCGTCGTACACGGCGGCGGACTCCGCATCGGCCTCTTCGGGGGTGAGACCCTTGAAGAGGCTGCGCTTCGTCATCTCGGCCATCCACGCCCGGCGGATGGCCTCGCGCTCCTCCCGGAGGAAGGCCATGAGATCCGGTCCGTGGGACTTCTTGTCGGGCAGACGAACAGGGCGGTCTTCAGGGGAGGCTGCACTTCGCTTACGCGGTCGTCGCTCACCGGCCATACGGCACCTGTGGAGGGCCTGTCGGCCGTTCGGGCTATCGGGCGGGCCGCTCCACCGCAAGGGGGTCGCGGGTCGGCAGCCCGTAGATCAGGAGCCACGCGACCCAGTACGCGTTGGCCCCCAGGGCGAGCGCCCAGAGGAACCACGTCGGGCGGCCGAGGGCGACGGTCACCCACAGGGCCAGTGAGAAGCCGTCCCGATTGGCGAGGAAGGCCAGGACAGGCGCCAGGAGCTGCGCCGGCGCCGTCGTCCGCGCCGCACGGGGCTGCTCGGACACGGACCACCAGAAGACCACCGCGAAGGCTCCCGTCACTCCAATCGCCGCAGCCAGCCCCAGCGCCGCGAAATATCCGGCCGTCCGCTCGCCGGCCACGCGCCAGGTGAGGAGCGCGATGACCGCCAGGTCCACCACGTGATCGCTCACGTTGTCCAGCCACTTGCCCAGCGGCGAGAACAGGAATTTCAACCGCGCCACTTCCCCATCCACATGGTCCAGGATCACGGAGAGCTGGAACAGCGCCAGACCCAGCAGGGACGGGAGCGCCCCTTCGATGCCGAGGAGCCACGCACCCACCAGCCCGGTCACCAGGCTGGCGACCGTCACCTGATTGGGGGTCACGCGCGAGCGGATCAGCCCCCGCGTTATGAACGCCGACAGTGCCCGGTTCACGAAGCGGTCCACGATCGGACCGTCCTCGGGGCTGCGGAGCGCCTGGAGCATCGCCCGCTCCACGGCCGGCACCTCCGCCGCGGAGCGGACCGGCTGTTGCCGGATCCCCTCCCAGGGGACCGTGACAAGGCGGCGGTCTCCCTGGAGTTTCTCCAGGAATCGCGTCAGGCCCTGCTGGCCCCCGAGCGCCGCCTGGATGCATTGCGAGAGAAGCCCGGCGGGCACGGCCAGCGGCGCCATCCCGGCTGCATCGGGAACCGTCACCGATCCGGAATCCACCACCCGCCTGAGCCACCCGCGAAGGGCCCCCGCCTCCAGCACCACCGAGACCGGCAGGACCAGGCTGTAGGCCGACTGCGCCCCCGGATCCTCCGTCGGCTCGAACCATCGCACCCGCCCGCGGAGACGGGCCTCACCGTCGAGTTGTCCCCGGAGGGCGGCCTGCTGAGGGGCGGAGGCCACCACACTGAATCGCTCGATGCCCGCCCGCTGGGCGGTGAGGAGCGCGCGGGTCAAGAGGGGCACGCCGGCCACCCGGACCCCCAGAAGCCTTGCCTCCGGCAGGTCTGGCTGCGGGCAGACCACGATGGCGGTATCAATCACTGACCTGGGCCCTGACATGTAGGCTATGAAACCCTTCCGGCTTCGCGTTTTCCATTCCGCATTCCGCATTCGGGTGCCCCTTGGGCGCTCCGCAATTCAGAGCGTTCTGGCCGCCTCCGCGGCCACCTCCAGGAAGGCCCCGATCAGGCGCGACCGCTCCCGCTCGCGGTGAATGATGATCTCGAACTGCCGCCGCAGCCCCTTCTCCCGGATGCGAAGGAGCCGGATGAGCCCCGCCTCCGCCTCACGCCTCACGATGGCGCCTGACAGCACCGACACCCCCATCCCCATCTCCACCGCGCGCTTGATCGCCTCGTTGCTTCCCAATTCCATGCTCACCCGGGGGCGGATCCCCTCCTGGCGCAGCCGCTCTTCCAGCAGCGCGCGGGTGGCCGACCCCGGCTCCCGCAGGATCACGGGTTGGTCCTCGAGTTCGTGCAGCGACACGGTGCGCCGCCCCGCCCAGGCGTGCCCGGGTGGGACCAAGAGGACCAGCTCGTCCTCCAGGAACGGGCGGACCAGCAGCCGCTCGTCCCGCACGGGCCCCGACAGGAAGCCGACATCGTCGCGCAGACCCGCGATCCGCTCCACCACCCGCTGGGAGTTGTCCACCGACAGGCTGATCTGGATGTCGGGAAATTTCTCCTTGAAGAGACTGATGACCGGCGGCAGGTAGTAGGCCCCGACCGTGAGGGACCCGAGGAGCCGCAGCCGTCCGGCCCGGAGCTCGCGGGCGTTCTCCAGCGCGTGTTCCGCCTCCTCGGCCAGCGAGAAGATCCGCTGGGCATATTCGAACAGGGTCTGGCCGACGTCGGTCAGTGTGGCCCGGCGGCTCCCTCGATCGAAGAGGCGCACTCCATAATACCGCTCCAGCGCCCGGATGTGAATCGTCACGGCTGGCTGGCTGATGGAAAGTTCCTGGGCGGCCCGGGTGAAGCTCCCCTCTTTGGCCACGGCGTAGAAGACCTTGAGCTGGTGAAGATTCATGGGGGAATCCGGCCTTATGGATAAAGGAAATCTATCGGTCGGATAAGGATTATTAAATTGACTTATGATGGATTCTAATCGAGACTCCCGCCTGACGCAATCCGAAAGCCACCATCTCCGGCATGCTCAGACCCCCAGAGCCGAGAGACCCTTCCTGAAGAGCCGGTCCCTACGAGGATACTACGAGGATACCAGGATGCCCCGCTCGCACATGAACAAGGTGATGTCCCTGACCGAGGCCGTCCAGGAATTCGTCAAGGATGGCGCCTCGGTCGGCCTCGGCGGCCAGAACATCGGCCGGTGTGCCATGGCCGCGGTGCACGAGATCATCCGGCAGGGAAAACGGAATCTTACGCTCTACGGATGCAACCTCTCCATCTCCATGGACATGCTGGTGGGTGCCGGCCTGGTGCGTCGGTGCGAGTCGGGCAGCGGAAACCTGGAGCGGTTCGGCACCACCTTCTGCTGGCGCCGCAAGGTGGAGTCGGGCGAATTGGAGATGGAGGATTTCAGCCACCTGGCCATGGTGTCCCGCTTCCTGGCCGGCGAGATGGGCCTTCCCTTCATGCCCACCAAGAGCCTGCTCGGATCGGACATCCTGACCTACACCTCCCGCGGCACCCAGAAGAAATTCGAGATCGTGGACAACCCCTGGAATCCCGGAGAGCCCGTCGTCCTCCTGCCCGCGGTGAATCCCGATGTCGCCATCGTCCACGTCCAGCGGGCGGATCCCATGGGCAACCTGTTCATCGAAGGCTTCTCCACCCACGAGCCGGAGATGATCCGGGCCTCCCGGGCGGTCATCGTCACGTGCGAGGAGCTGGTCTCCACCGAGGAGGCCCGGCGCCATCCCGAGCGCACGACCATCCCCTTCCTGTACGTCAGCGCGGTGGTCCACCAGCCCTGGGGCGCGCACCCCACCTCGGTCCATCGCTATTACGATTATGATGGGGACCACATCAACCACTACCAGGCCTGTGCCCGACAGGGGGGCGAGGCCGTGCAAGGCTACCTGGATCGCTACGTGTACGGGTCCAAGAGTTTTGCCGACTACCTGGAACGGATCGGCGGCCCCGCCCGCTTGGCGGGGCTGCGGGCCTCCATGCAGAGCATGACGCGAATTCCCTAAAAGCGTTCGATCGTTCGGGGGTTCGAGGGTTCGGTCGTTCTTCTGGGTTCCTCGAACCACCGAACACTCGAACTACCGAACGCCTGTCGCGTTGTCCAGCCGAACCTCCAAGCGCGAGGGCAAAGCAGTGAGGGGTGGCATGCCGGCACCGAACGGTCCCAACGGATTCACCAACCAGGAACTCATGGTGATCGAGGCCGCCCGGCACATCCAGGACGGCAACGTGGTCCTGGTCGGAACCGGGATGCCCATGGTGGCCACCACCTTCGCCCAGAAGAGCCACGCGCCGAACTGCATCTGCGTGGTGGAAAGCGGCCCCATCGCGCCCGAGGTCATTCCCACGCCCATCTCGGTGTCCGATCCGAAGATCATGCACCGGGCGGTCCGCCTGGGGTCCAAGCGCGAGGTGCTGGGCTGTATCCTCCAGCGGGGCCTGGTGGACGTGGGCTTCCTGGGCGGCGCCCAGATTGACCAGTACGGCAACATCAACACCACCGTCATCGGGGACTACCGGAAACCCACACGGCGCCTCCCCGGCAGCGGCGGGGCCAACGACGTGGCCTCCCACTCCAAGCGGATCCTCATCATCACCAAGCACGAGAAGCGCCGCTTCCCCGCCCACTGCGACTACATCACCAGCCCCGGGTACCTCTTCGGACCCGAGGGCCGGCAGAAGGCCGGCCTTCCCGTAACGACCCCACCCATCACCATCGTGACCGACCTGGCGGTGATGGAGCTCACCCGCGAGAGCCGGACGATGCAGATCATCAAGCTCATGCCCGGGGTCCAGCTCGGCCGCGTGCTGGACAGCCTCCAATTTGCGCCGGCCGTCTCGGCGCACCTGACCGAGGTGGAGCTGCCCACAGCGGAGCAGCTCCGGATCCTGCGCGAGGAGGTGGACCCCTCGGGCGTCTACCTCAAGCGCGACGGGGCGGCCGGCGAATAACCGTTCATCCGACGAGGAGACCATGAGCAAGAGCCAACGCGAGTCCTTCCATTGGCGGACCAGCATCGCGTACAAGACCCAGCCCAAGATCGTCATCCGCGGGTACGACCTGAACGACCTGGTGGGGAACCTCGACCTGGGCGAGATGGCCTACCTGGTCTGGCGGGGGGAGCTGCCGTCCGAGGCGCACGGGCGGATGCTCAACGCCATCATGGTCTGTCTGGCGGAGCACGCCTTCTCCCCCTCGTCGGCCGCGGCCCGATTCGTGACGGCTGGCGGGGTCCCCCTGCACGTCGGGGTGGCCGGCGGCATGCTGACCATCGGCGACCTGCACGGGACCTTCGACCGGCCCTGCGCCATGTTCCGCGACGGCGTGGCCCGCGCCAAGGCCGAGGGCAAGACCCTGGAGGAGATGGCGGACACCCTCGTCCGCGAGGCCAGGGAGAAGAAGAAGCGGCTCCCCGGCTACCATCATCCCCAGCACATCCAGGATCCCCGCTCCCAGCGGCTGGTGGACGTCGCCCGGAAGCTGGGCGTGGCCGCCCTGCACACGCGCCTGGCCCTCCTGATGGAGGACGCCACAGAGCGCCTTCATGGCAAGCGCATTTACATCAACGCCGTCGGGGTCTCCGGCGCCCTGCTGGCCGACATGGGCTTCGAGCCGGAGCTGGCCAAGGGGGTGATGCTGGTGTCCCGGTGCATTTCCCTGGTCGCCCACGTGTACGAGGAATTGACGCGGGAGCGGGGCTGGCGGGCATCCAAGGGACAGGACATCACCCAGCCGCTCGACCTGGAACTGCAGAAACCCGAGTTCTACGACGGCCCGCCGGATCGGCCCCTCCCGGCGGAGTGGCGGAAACTCTAAAGAGCGTTCGGGGCACCCGCGCCACGGCGGTGGGTATCCACCGCGGTGCCGTGGGTCCCGGCAGTTCGGTCGTTCGGTTGTTCACGAAGAACCATCGAACTACCGAACAACCGAACGGTCGAACGCTTGCGAGTTGGTCATGCCCCAGGCCACCTTCTGGTTTGCCAGCCCGTTCAAGGAGTGGGTCGGACAGCGCACCCTGACGCTGTCGTGGACGGGCACGCTCACGCTCCGTGACCTCTGGGAGCGCCTGGTGGCCGAGTATCCCAAGCTCCGGGCCAACCTGCCGCGGGAGGGGCTCCAGGAAGAGGCCATGAGCCATCTCACCGCCGTGATCGTGGAGGGCGACATCCTGACCCTCGATGCGGCGATCAAGGACGGCGCGAAGGTGGATATCCTGACGCCCCTGTCCGGCGGGAACCGACGGGACGATAGCGACAGGGACAGCCGACAGCGAGACCCGACAGGGACCGACTCGGCTCGCGGCTCGCTGCTCTCGGCTCTCCCCTCGCGGCTCTCGACTCTCGGCGCTCGGCTCTCGGCTCTGGGCTTTCCCTTGCGGCTCTCGGCTCGCGGCTCTCGGCTCTGAGGTTTACGACGATGTTCGGCTACCTACCTTCTCCCCCGAGGATGGGGGAGAAGGGGAGGATGAGGGGGAACGGAAGACCGATGTTCGGCTACATGGGCAAGGTCCTCCGCGTGGACCTGACGGCGCGCCGGACCTGGGACGAGCCGCTCGCCGAGGATCTGCTCCGCCAACACCTCGGCGGCAGCGGCCTGGGCGCCTGGTACCTCTACCGCGAGACGAGCCGCCACACCGATCCCCTCGGCCCCGACAACCTCCTCATCTTCCTCACCGGCCCCCTCGTCGGCACCAAGGTCCCCACCTCGGGCCGTCACGCGGTCATCGCCAAGTCTCCCCTGGGCCAGTGGGGCGAATCCGACAGCGGGGGGACCTGGGGTCAGATGCTGAAGCGGGCCGGCTACGACGGGATCCTGGTGGCGGGCGCGGCCGACGCCCCGGTCTACCTGTGGGTGACCGAGTCGGGGGCGGAGATCCGCCCGGCGCAGCACTGCTGGGGCGTGGACACCTACGACGTGGATCCGCTCCTCAAGGCGGAGACCTCTTCCAGGGCGGTCGTCCTGGCCATCGGGCCGGCTGGCGAGCGGCTGGCGCGCCTTGCCGCCGTCATGAACGACGGCCACGACGGCCGGGCGGCCGGGCGCGCGGGGCTGGGCGCGGTGATGGGAAGCAAGCGATTGAAGGCCATCGTGGTCTTCGGGACGCGGGTCGTTCCCGTCGCCCACCCCGAGGCCCTCATGCAGGCCATCAAGCAGACGGCGCCGGTGATCAACGAGCGGACCCGGTCGCGCCGGGACTACGGCACGGCCGGGGGCATGCTGCCGGCCGCGGCCATCGGCGATGCTCCCATCAAGAACTGGACGCTGGGGACCTGGGATCGGTTCGACCGGATCTCCGGCCAGCGCATGGCCGAGACCATCCTGAAGCGGAAGTACTTCTGTACCGCCTGCACCATCGGCTGCGGCCGTGACGTGGAGGTGACCTCGGGCCCCTACGCCCGCGTGCGGGGCGCCGGGCCGGAATACGAGACCCTGGTCTCCCTCGGTTCCATGTGCCTGGTGGACGACCTCGAGGCCGTCGCCCTGGGAAATGAACTCTGCAACCGGTACGGCCTCGACACGATCTCCACCGGCGGGGCCATCGCCTTCGCGCTGGAGGCGTTCGAGCGGGGACTCCTGACCCCGGCCGACACGGGGGGCCTTGCGCTCACCTGGGGCGATCCCCAGGTGATGCTGGCCCTGGTCCGGCAGATCGGCCTCCGCGAGGGGATCGGGAAGCTCCTGGGCGAGGGCGTGCGCGCCGCGGCGCGCCAGATCGGCCGCGGGGCCGAGGAGTTCGCCCTCCACGTGCGCGGGCTGGAGCTGGCCCAGCACGACCCCCGCTCCATGAACAGCCTGGCCGTGGCCTATGCCACCTATCCCCGCGGGGCGTGTCATCGGGGCTGCATTCACTATCTGGAACGCCACGGCGTGGCGGACATCGGCTACGAGAAGGCCCTGCCCCGCCAGGACCCGGCCGGCAAGGGGGCCATGGTTGCCCGCATCCAGGATTACGCCGGCCTCTTCAACAGCCTCAAGCTCTGCCAGTTCATCATGCCCGGGACCCTCGGGCGGGACCTGGTCACCTACCTCAACCTCACCACCGGCTGGGACGTGACGCTAGACGAGCTGCTCATGGTCGGCTCCTGCACGAGCGGCTCCCCGACGGGGGCGCCGGCGAGTACACCCCGCCGCTCGAAACGATGCTGGACGAGTATTATGCCGCCCGCGGCTGGGACGCGGACGGCATCCCCACCCCGGAAACCCTGCGACGCCTGGGACTGGAATGGACCATCCCGGATCTGCCAGGAAAACGCGCCCGGGCCGCCGCGCCCGCGCGATGACCCGTCGCCCCACGCAGAAACCGGCGGCGCGGCGGCAGAAGACCCCCAACAGCCACGCCGCCGAGGGGGACCTGAATCTGACGCCGCAGCGCGAGGAATGGGCGCGCCGCAACATCGGCCCCGAGGCCCGGGCGATTCTGGAAGAGGACGAGACCTACTTCCTGCGCCAGGCGCTGTCCACGCCGTGCCTGAACGTGATGTCCCGCTGCGAGGGGATCTACATCCAGGACCTCCAGGGCCGCCGGTACATGGACTTCCACGGCAACAGCGTCCACCAGGTCGGCTTCGGAAACCCCCGCGTCCTCCGGGCGATCAAGGCCCAGCTGGACGACCTGTCGTTCTGCACCCGCCGCTACACCAACGTCCCGGCCATCGCGCTGGCGAAGAAGCTGGCCGGGATCACCCCCGGCGACCTGGGCAAGTCGCTCTTCTGCCCGAGCGGCGCGGCGGCCATGGGGATGGCGATTCGGCTGGCGCGGGCGGCGACGGGGCACTTCAAGACGATCTCGATGTGGGGCGCCTTTCACGGCGCCTCCCTGGATACCGCCAGCGTCGGCGGGCAACGGATGTTCCGGGGCAACATCGGCCCCCTCCTCCCCGGGACGGAGCACGTCCCGCCCCCGGACCCCTACCGGTGCCTGTGGGGCTGCGGCGGCCAGTGCGACCTGCGCTGCGCCCGGGTCGTCGAGTACGTCCTGGAACAGGAAGGAGACGTGGCGGCGGTCATCGCGGAGCCGGTGCGGAGCACGGCATGTATCCCGCCCCCGGACTACTGGCGCACGGTCCGGGAGGCCTGCGACCGGCACGGGGCGCTGCTCATCTTCGACGAGATCCCCCAGAGCCTCGGGCGGACCGGGCGGATGTTCGCCTGCGAGCACTTCGGGGTCGTCCCGGACATCCTCGTCCTGGGGAAGGGCCTGGGCGGCGGTGTCCTGCCCATGGCCGCCATGGTGGCCCGGCCGGCCCTGGACGTGATGGCGGACCGCGCCCTCGGCCACTACACCCACGAGAAGAACCCGGTCTGCTGCCGGGCGGCCCTGGCCACCATCCAGTGCCTCGAGGAGGACGGCCTGGTGGAGCGGTCGCGGACGCTGGGCGAGCAGGCCCTCATGCGGATGCGGCAGATGATGTCCCGCCACCCGCTCATCGGGGACGTCCGCGGGCTCGGCCTCCTGCTGGCCATCGAGCTGGTCCGGGACCGGGCCACCAAGGAACCGGCCAGCCCGGAAGCCGAGAGGGTGATGTACCGGGCCCTGGAAAAAGGGCTCAGCTTCAAGGTGACGGCGGGGAACATCCTCAGCCTCATCCCTCCCCTGACCATCACCTGGGAGGAGCTGGAGGCGGCCCTGGGGATCGTGGACGATTGCCTGACATACGGAGAGACCCGACCGGGAACGCGAGGGAGCGGCTCGAAGCGCTGACGGGCCCCCGGATGGGCTCGCTGGAGGGGCGATGACAACGCGGGAATGGGTGCTGCTGAATCCGGGTCCGGGCAACACCACCCGGGCGGTCCGGGAAGCCCTGGTGACGCCGGACCTGTGCCACCGGGAGGCGGAGTTCTTCCAGGTCATGCGGGAATGTCGCGAGGGGTTGGTGCGGCTGGCCGGCGGGGGCGACGCCTTCACCGCGGTCTGCTTCACCGGGTCCGGGACCGCGGCCGTGGAGGCCGCCTTGTGCTCCGCCGTGCCGCGGGACCGCACCCTGCTGGTCGTGGACAACGGCGTCTATGGCCGACGCATGGTCCAGATGGCCGAGGCCCACGGCATCCCCGTGGAGGCGATTCGCTCCGACATCTTCACCCCGGTCAATCCGGCCGACGTCGGAGCCCGCCTGGCGGGCCGCCCCGACATCAGCCATGTGGCCCTCGTGCACCACGAGACCACCACCGGCCTCCTCAACCCGCTTCCCGCCGTGGCCGAGGTGGCCGCCCGGCACGGCCGGCGCCTCATCGTGGACGCGACCAGCTCCCTCTTCGGCGAGCCCCTGGATCTCACGCAGGATGGCATGGATTTCGTGACCGCCAGCGCCACCAAGTGCGCGCAGGGGATCTCCGGCGTGGCCTTCGTCCTGGCCCGGCGGAGCGCGCTGGAGGCGCTCAAGGGGCAGCCGCGCCGGAGCGTCTACCTCGACTTGGTCACCCACTCCGCGATGCAGGAGCAGGACAACACGCCCTTCACCCCCGCCGTCCAGGTGTTCTTCGCCCTCCGGCAGGCGCTCTTGGAACTCGAGCGCGAGGGGGTGGATGCCCGCATCAAGCGCTATGCGGAGAATGCCCGGGTCCTGCGGGAGGGGATGGCCCGGCTGGGCTTCACGATCCTGGTCCCCGAGGGCTGTCGCTCGAGCATCCTGACCACGTTCAGGCTCCTCCCCGGGCTGACCTACGACGCCCTGCATGACGCCATGAAGCGGCGGGGCTACATCATCTACGCCGGGCAGGGGGACATCCGGACCTACGCCTTCCGCGTGGCCAACCTGGGGATCCTGACGCCGCGCGACATGGAAGGGGTGGTGGCCGCCTTCGCCGACAGCCTCCGCGAACTGGGCCTGCGTCCTGGATAACTCTCTCCGGGCCACACCAGGGGGAGGGGGGAACGTCGGCCTGCGGCGTTCCGCGGCGGCATTGCTCAACCAGGGGTCATCCAGTATAATCGCGCAACTGGTACCCGCCCAGTCTTCAAACCGCGGGGGGAGGGGGTTCGAAGGCTGACAGACCGACTGCACCGTACCGTACTCAAAAAAGGGAGGGGAGCCGTGATGAACGTGCGGGGATTCTGCCGGTTCGTGCTGCTGTGGTGTGCTGCCGTGGTTCTCGTCTCGACGGCCTCGACCGTCAGAGCGGCGGAGGAAATCCTCGTCTACACCGCTCTGGAGGACGACCAGATTCCGCGGTACCTGGTGCCGTTCAAGAAGGAGCACCCCGACATCACCGTCAAGATCGTCCGGGATTCGACGGGGATCGTGACCGCCAAGCTCCTGGCGGAGAAGGCCAATCCCCAGGCGGACCTCATCTGGGGCCTGGCCGCGACCACGCTCTTGGTTCTGGACAACGAGGGGATGCTCGCCCCCTACGCCCCGAAGGGTATTGAGAAGGTGGCCCCGCAGTTCAAGGACAGCCGCAAGCCGCCCCAGTGGGTCGGGATCGACGCCTGGATGACCGGTTTTTGCGTGAACACCGTCGAGCTGAAGGCCAAGAACTTGCCCATGCCCGCATCCTTCGCCGACCTTCTCAAGCCCGTGTACAAGGGGCACCTCGTCATGCCGAATCCCGCCTCCTCCGGGACGGGCTTCCTGACCGTCTCGGCCATCCTGCAATTGATGGGCGAGCAGAAGGGCTGGGACTACCTGGACAAGCTTCATGCGAACATGGCGCTGTACACCCACTCCGGCTCCAAGCCCTGCAAGCAGGCCGGGGCGGGCGAGTTCCCCATCGGCATTTCCTTCGGATATCGGGGCATCCAGGAGAAGCGGAGAGGCGCACCCATCGAGACGGTCTTCCCGAAGGAGGGCTCCGGGTGGGACCTGGAGGCCAACGGCCTGATCAAGAAGGTCAACATCAAGCCGGCGGCCAAGACGTTCCTGGATTGGGCCATCAGCACATCGGCGATGAAGGAGTACGCCAAGAGCTACGCGGTGGTTGCCATTCCCACGGGCGAGCCCATTGCCGAAGGGTTCCCCAGGGAGCCGCTCAAGCAGATGATCAAGAACGATCTGAGCTGGGCCGCCAAGAACCGCGCTCGCATTCTGGAGGATTGGGAGAAGCGCTACGGCGCCAAGAGCGACCTCCCGTCCGGTCCGGGTCGGCTCGAACCCGGATCGGACGGGGGCGGCCCAAAGAGTTGCCGTGCGCCACGCTTCCGACGCGGACCCCTACCTCAAGGTCGTTGGGATCACCAAGGCCTTCGGACGCTTTGCTGCCCTGCGGGACGTTTCTTTCGAGGTCAAGCGGGGGGAGTTCCTCTGCATTCTCGGGCCCAGCGGGTGCGGGAAGACCACCATCCTTCGGATCGTTGCCGGCCTGGAGACACAGGATTCCGGGCAGGTGTTCTTCCAGAGTAGGGACGTCTCCGGCCTCCCCGTGTCCAAACGAAACGTGGGCATCGTCTTCCAATCCTACGCCCTGTTCCCGAATCTCACCGCCAGCCAGAACATCGGATACGGCCTGAAGAACCGCCGGAGGGACCGGGGCGCGATCCGGAAGCGGGTCGAGGAGTTGCTGGAGCTGGTCGGCCTTCAGTTGATGGGTCCGAAATATCCCGCCCAGCTCTCCGGCGGCCAACAGCAACGGGTGGCCCTGGCCCGGGCCATGGCCCTCTCCCCGGACGTGTTGTTGCTGGATGAGCCTCTCTCGGCTCTGGATGCCCAGGTGCGCATCCTGCTCCGTTCGGAGGTTCGGGACCTCCAGCGGCGGCTCGGCGTCAGCACCATCATGGTGACCCATGACCAGGAAGAGGCCCTCACCATGGCCGATCGCATCCTGGTCATGGATCATGGGAGGATCGTCCAGAACGGAACTCCCTGGGATGTCTATAACAAGCCGGTGACCCCCTTCGTTGCGGCCTTCCTCGGATCCATGAATTTCATCGGGAGCGGTGTGAAGGAGGCGGCCGGTGTGGTCCGCATTGGCTCTATCAGCCTGCAGGTCCCGGACGGGGCCGCAGAGGGCATGTCCCCCGGCGGGCAGGTCATGCTGGCCATCCGGCCCGAGGACGTGCTTGTCCCGCCCCCAGGGAAAAGCGATCGCAACACCCTGTGCGTGCGGGTGGGCGGCCTGGAGTTCCGCGGACCGCACTACCGCGTCACCTTTCACCTGCCCCTGGGCGACGCCGGCCCCTCGAAGCTCGAGGCGGATTTTCCGACGGAAATGATCCGGCGGTTGGGCATTCGGCAGGACATGGAACTGACCATCCGGCTTCCCGCGGACCGCATCAGGGTCTACGCGCTCTGATGGGCAGGCGCCAGCCCGACCGCAACCGTTCCGCCGTCACCAGCCCCTCGACTGCCATGGCCGACACCGCGATCCATTCCACCCGTCTTGTGCGCGTCCGAAGCATCCTGGATGCCGTGGATGGGAATCAGTTACTCATGCGCGGCATGATCCTGCTGGCGTGCCTCTGGATGATCGTGGTGGTCGTCCTCCCCCTCCTGCAGCTCCTGTCCAAGAGCCTGGTGGACCATGACGGGGCCTTCGTCGGGCTGGCGAATTTCATCCATTACTTCCGGACGCCAGCGCTGTCCATGTCCCTCTACAACAGCCTGTTCGTCTCCGTGGTGACCACGGCCATCTCCGTGACCCTGGGGTTTCTCTACGCCTACGCGCTCACCCGGACGACCATCCCCGGCAAGGCCGTCTTCCGAGGCATCGCCCTGCTTCCGCTGTTTTCCCCCACGCTCCTCAATGGGATCACCCTGGTGTATCTGTTCGGCAAGAAGGGGTTGATCACCACAGGCTTCTTCGGCTACTTCGAGCAGTCGGCGGGAATCACGCTGGCGGCCGACATCGGCCTGTACGGCCCGGTGGGGATCGTCATCGCCGAGGTGTTCTACGTCTTCCCCCAGGCCATGCTCATCCTCTCCATCGCCCTGAGCATGACGGACGCCAGGCTGTACGAGGCCTCGGACTCCCTGCGGGCCTCGAACCTCCGCACCTTCCTCACGGTGACCATTCCCGGCATCAAGTACGGCCTCATGAGCGCGACCTTCGTCTCCTTCATCCTCTGCTTCACGGACTTCGGCGCGCCCAAGGTCGTCGGCGGCAACTACAACGTCCTGGCCACCGACATCTACAAGCAGGTCATCGGGCAGCAGAACTTCGTCATGGGGGCCACGGTCAGCGTGGTGCT
>JACQXP010000164.1 GCA_016208645.1 Candidatus Methylomirabilota bacterium
GATCGCCTCCGCTTCCTGGACCTCTTCCGGCAGGAGCTGGACCTTCCCGCCGCCTCCCACCTCTCCGAGATCGCGCAGGCGGTCACGGGGCCGCAGCGGATCCCGGCCGAGCGGGAACTGCTGCTCCGTCTCCCCGAGTGCTTCGAGGTCTTCCGTGGCCTGCGGGAAGAAGATCGCCGGCGCATCCGGAGCCTCGTGCTCACGCTCACCGAGGGCATGCAGAACGACCTGCGGATCTTCCCCGGAGAGAACGAGGGCAGGCTGGTTGCCCTGGCGACCCGGGCCGACCTGGACCGGTACACCTATTACGCCGCGGGCTGCGTGGGGGAGTTCTGGACGGACATGGTCATGGCCCTCTGTCCCGCTTTGCGGGACTGGGATGCGGTCGCCATGCGGCGGCGCGGCCTCCGCCTCGGCCAGGGCCTCCAGATGACGAACGTGCTCCGCGATCTGGCCCAGGATTTCCGGATTGGCCGGTGCTATCTGCCGCGGCAGGATCTCGCGGCGCTGGGCCTCATCCCCGAGGACCTCTTGGACCCCGCGGCCATCCAGCGGCTCCGTCCCCTGCTGCAGGACCTTCTCGCACACACCCTGGTGCACTACGCCGAGGGATGGGCCTACATCCTGGCGATCCCCCCGGCGGAGATCCGGCTGCGGCTCGCCTGTGCCTGGCCCCTGCTCATCGGGCTCCGGACGCTCGACCGGGTCCAGCAGGCCCGCGACCTGCTCGACCCCCGCGTGACGGTGAAGATCTCCCGGCCGGCGATCTACGGGATCCTCGTTCGTTCCGCCGCGCTCGCCTGGTCGAATGGCGGCTTGGACCGGTACTATCGAATGGTGCGGAGCCGAGTCGGGAAAGCGCTGACGCCGGCGAACTGATGATGGAGGAGGCGAGGCCTGATCGCGTGCGTGCCCACGTCTGGGTGTCGGGACGGGTCCAGGGGGTCTGCTTCCGCGCCTATGCCGAGGATGAGGCCGCCTTTCGCAAGGTGGCCGGTTGGATCCGGAACGCGCCCGATGGTCGCGTCGAGGCGGTGTTCGAGGGAGACCGTCCGTCGGTCGAGGCCATGATCCAGTGGTGTCATCGCGGGTCACCCGCCTCCCGGGTGACGGGAGTGGAGGTCGCGTGGGAGACGCCCCGGGGGGAGCGCGGCTTTGGCGTGCGCCACTGATCCGAGGAACGGAGGGAGCGGTGTGTCCTGCTGATCAGTTCCCCCGGATAACCGGGATCCTGGAAACGGTCCTGTATGTGGCCGACATTGACCGCGCGGAGCGGTTCTACCGCGATGTCATGGGCATGCAGCAGATCGGGATGGAGCCCGGGCGGCACGTCTTCTTCCGGGTCGGGTCCGGGGTGCTCCTGCTCTTCCGCGCGGAGACCACCCGGCGGGCCGGCTCCCTTCCCCCGCACGGGGCCGACGGGGAGATCCATGTGTGCTTCACCACGTCGCCCGCCGGATACGAGGCCTGGAAGAAGCGGATCGGGGACCACGGCATCCCCATCGAGCAGGAGACCGAGTGGCCGCGCGGCCGCTCCTTCTATTTCCGCGATCCCGACGGCAACCTCCTGGAGTTTGCCAACGCCGACATCTGGCCCCACTGAGGTCGCAGATCCCCGGCGCTGTCCGGTCCTCGCAGGCATGACCTGATATCCCGGAAGGACCAGCCCGAGCCGGCAGACGGGTGCGAGGGAGGCCTACCGAGACGTTCCACTCGGGAGGGATAAGACCACGGTGCAGGGCAGGCCGCCGATGA
>JACQXP010000165.1 GCA_016208645.1 Candidatus Methylomirabilota bacterium
ACAACCGAAAACATAGCACACGAGACGCTTCTTCGGCCAATGGCAATCCTCAGAGCCCGATGAATGGCCTGACTTGTTCGATCATTGGCCCCGGGATCTTGTCGGCTTGCCGTGGATTCCCCGTTGGGCCATAATGGCCCGGCCGGTCAATACCCGACCGAGGACACATGCTCCTGCTCGCACTTCCCTTCACAGTCATCGAGGGAACCGGTGGGTGAGCGGGATCAGTAACCGAGAACGGTTGATGGTGCCGTAAGAAGCCGGGAGGGGGTGACCCATGCCGGGCAAAAACAAGACGACGCGCGACAGGGAGAGGAGAGACACTGCCATGCTCAGCAAAGCGATGCAGGATGCGATCAACCAGCAGATCAATGCCGAAATCAGCTCCGCCTATCTGTACCTTTCGATGTCCGCCTACTGCGCGGCGACCAACCGTGTCGGGTCGGCACACTGGATGCGGGTGCAGTTCCAGGAAGAGCAGTCGCACGCCATGAAGCTGTTCGACTACCTCAACGATCGCGGCGGGCGTGCAGTGCTCAAGGCCATCGCCCAGCCGCCCGCGGAGTTCAAGTCGCTCCTCGACGTGTTCCAGCAGGTCCTGGAACACGAGCAAGAGGTCACCGCGAAGATCCACCGACTCTACGAGCTGGCGGTCAAGGAGAACGACTACGCCACCCAGGTGATGTTGCAGTGGTTCATCACGGAACAGATCGAGGAAGAGAAGAGTACGAGCGAGGTGATCGCCCAGCTCAAGATGATTGGGGATCAGGGTGCCGCCGTGCTGATGCTGGACCGGCACCTGGGGATGCGAGAGGCGGGGAAGTAGTCTGGCCGATGATGCGCCTCTGGCGTCTCTCGTAACGAAGAGCGGAGAGAGGGCTATGGCCACACATGATCAGGTGCTGAGCGAGGTGTACGAACTGGCCCTGCAGAACGACATGCACTATTTCGGCTGAACGCAGGCCGCGCTTGCAGCTCTGCAAGCGAAGCTGGGCGTCGGCGATGCGATGGTGTTCAAGGCGGGCAGCGCCCTGGCGGGCGGCGTGGCGGTGCAGGGGGAGACCTGCGGCGCCCTGACGGGCGCCATCATGGCCATCGGCTGCGTGGTCGGGCGCGAGCGGTTGGAGGACATCGAGCAGTACCAGCGGGCCAAGGAGCCGGCGAAGGAGATGTACCACCGCTTCCGGGAGCAGATCGGGCACAGTCTGTGCGCCGAGATCCATAAGATCCGCTACGGGCGGGTCTATCACTTGGCTGATCCTCAGGAGGCACGGGCCTTCCACGAGATGGGGGGCCACAGCCGGACCGGCTGCCCCGAGGTGTGCGGCGTGGCCGCCCGGACCGCGGCTGACATCATCCTGCGCCTGCGGGCTGCCCCGTGAGCGGTCGTCCTGCCATCCTCTCCATTCCGTTGAGCAAGAAGGGGCGGGCGGGTTGCCCGCCCCCCTTTTTCTTCTTCTGCTGGCGGGTCGGGTCATTCCCCTGACTCCAACAATGTCCCATACGGCGTAGAAAGGAGTCTTCCGTGGCAACCATCCAGCCCTACTGTGCAAAGGATGTTTTCGACCCACCGAATTATGCCCAGGCGATCAAGGTCAGCGGGGCTCAGACCCTCCTGTTTCTCTCGGGTCAAGTGGCCTATGACGACAAGGGAAACCCGGCCCACCGGGGGGATTTCGTCGCCCAGGCGCGCGCCGTCTTCCGGGCGATCAAGGCCCAGGTGGAGGCCGGGGGTGGGAGCCTGGCGAACGTCGTGAAGCTCACCACCTACCTCACCGACATCCGGCACCGCGCGGAACTCGTGCCCGTGCGCGAGGAGTTCTTCGGGAAGAAGATACCGGCGACGACGCTGGTCGGGGTGGCCGCCCTGGCGCACCCGGATTTTCTGATCGAGGTGGAGGCCATCGCCGTGGTGTGACGCCGGATACTCAGCTTCCCGTGTCCCTGGATTCTCCAGGATAGGGAATCGCCCGTCCGGGCAGGGTCAGGGCCAGCAGGTCGTCTTGTGGGTAGGCATGCCCCCGGTGTTGGCGAAAACCCTCCGCGTAGGCGCAGCCGGCCAGGACCCCTCGCGCCCGACTCCAGCGCCGGGCGTTCTCCAGGTAATCATCCATCCCGTGATGGCTGCGGAGCCACTCGCGCTGGGAGGCATGGCACGCCAGCATGGCGAGCTTGGCCTCCAGCGTGGCGCTGACGTCAATCAAGAGTCCGGGCGGGATACCCTGACCGAGGCTGTCTTTCCCTTCGACCGGATCGGCATAGTAGAGGTGTGGGATCGCCTGGAGGGGCCGGGAGCGGAGAGGTGCCGGCGCGTTGGGAATGGGTGCGTTGAAAGCGGCGGCCCGGGCGACCAGGGAGATCTGCTCGTGGTCCACCATGTAATCGGTCGGGCTGTGGGTGATGAGGAGGCGGGGGCGGACCGCCCGTAAGAGG
>JACQXP010000043.1 GCA_016208645.1 Candidatus Methylomirabilota bacterium
GGGCGCTCTCCGGCCGCGTGGGGAGGCGGGCGTGAGCCTGGCGACCCCCCTGCTGCTCATCGAGGGATTGACGCGCTATTTCGGCGCCCTCAGCGCCCTGAACGGGGTGTCCCTGAAGATCGCCCCCCGCGAGCGCCGGGCCATCATCGGGCCGAATGGCGCGGGAAAGACGACGCTGTTCAACCTGATCACGGGTCACCTGGCGCCCAGCGCCGGCCGCATCCGCTTCGACGGCGACCCCCTCACGGGACTGCCGCCCCATGCCGTGGCGCGGCGGGGGATCTCCCGCTCCTTCCAGCGGACGAACCTCTTCCCCAAGCTCGGCGTGCTGGAGAACCTGCGGCTGGCCGCGGCGGCCGACGGGCGGGGGAGCTACGATCTCTTCGGTCGCATTGAGCGATATCGGCCCCCGCTGGATCGGGCGCGCGCCGTGGCGGAGGCGGTGGGGCTCCTGGGGCGCCTGGATGAGGTGGCGGGACGCCTCTCCTACGGCGAGCAGCGCCAGCTCGAGGTGGGGGTGGCGTTGGCGACGTCGCCCAAGCTCCTGCTGCTGGACGAACCCACGGCCGGGATGTCCCCCGAGGAGACCCAGCGCATGACCCGGATGCTGGAAGGGCTGCCGCGGGAGGTGACCCTGCTCATCATCGAGCATGACATGGACGTGGTGTCGTCCCTGGCGGACCGCGTGACCGTGCTCCACTACGGCGAGGTGCTGGCCGAGGGCACCTTCGACGAGGTCAAGGCCGACCCCCGGGTGTACGAGGTCTATCTGGGGGGCGCGGGATGAGCGTGCTGCAGGTGGACGGTCTGCACACCTACTACGGGGAGAGCCACATCCTCCACGGCGTGTCGCTCCACGTGGGCCCCGGAGAGACGGTGGCCCTCCTGGGCCGGAACGGGGCGGGCAAGACCACCCTGATCCGGAGCATCGTCGGCTTCACGCCGCCCCGCGAGGGGCGCATCGTCTTCGAGGGGGACGAGATCCACCGCTGGCCGGCCCATCGGGTCGCCCGGCGCGGGGTGGCGCTGGTGCCACAGGGCCGGCGGATCTTCGCGCCCCTCTCGGTGCGCGAGAACCTGCTGCTGGGCGCCCGCGCCGACGGCTGGACGCTGGAGCGGGTCTTCGGCCTCTTCCCGCGCCTGCGGGAGCGGGCGGAGCAGGCCGGGGGCACCCTGTCGGGCGGCGAGCAGCAGATGCTGGCCCTGGGCCGGGCGCTGCTCACCAACGGCCGGATGCTCCTCTTGGACGAGCCGTCGGAGGGGCTGGCCCCGCTCATCGTCCGCGAGATCGGGCGGATCCTGCGAGCGCTCAAGGGCGAGCGCCTGTGCATCCTGCTGGTCGAGCAGAACTACCACCTGGCCCTCCGGGTGGCCGACCGGGTGTACGTGATGAACAAGGGGCAGATCGTGTACGAGGGGACGCCCGCCAGCCTGGAGGCCGACGAGGACGTCAAGCGGCGATACCTGGGGGTCGCGTGACGGGAGGGGAGCGAACTGGGGAATATCGAACAGGGAATGTCGAATGATGAACGCTGAGGCAGGACAGCCCACGGAAACAGTCGCCGTTCGAAATTCGTCATTCATCATTTGATATTCGATATTGCTTGAAACGCGTTTTTCCTTTCCGGCGGCGGGGTAGGGTGAGGGGCGAAGAGCTGTGAAAGCGCTGGCGGCGGTGCTCTGGGCAGTCGGAGAGCGGCTGGACCTCCGCGAGGTGGAGGTCCAGGGGCCACAGAACGGCGAGGTGCCGGTCCGCATGGCGGCCTGCGGCATCTGCCACACCGATCTCCACGTGATGACGGGCCATGTCGGCGCGCCGCTGCCCGCGGTGCTCGGCCACGAGGGGGCGGGAATCGTGGCGGAGGTCGGCCCAGGCGTCCGCTCCGTGACGCCGGGCGATCACGTGATCCCGCTCTGGCGGCTGTCCTGCCTGCAGCGACGGCCGGCCGGCCCTCTGCAACGAGGGCATGCAGGTCCGGTCCACCGGCTGCCTCCTGGACGGAACCACCCGCTTCAGGCTGGACGGGGAGGCCATCAAGCACTTCTGCGGCGTGTCGAGCTTTTCGGAGTACTGCGTGATCCCCGAGCGGGGCGTCCTGAAGATCCCCGACGACCTGCCCCTGGACCGGGCGGCGCTTTTGGGATGCGCCGTGGTGTCGGGGGTGGGCGCCGTCTTCAACGCCGCGCGGGTGCGGCCGGGGAGCAGCGTGGCGGTCTTCGGCACCGGCGGCGTGGGCCTGAACGTCGTGCAGGGCGCCGCCATCGCCGGCGCGGAAAAGATCATCGCGGTGGACGTTCTCCCGAACAAGCTCGAGTGGGCGCGGCGGTTCGGCGCCACGCATACCGTCAACGCCTCCACGGCGAACCCCGTGGAGCAGGTCCGGGCCCTCACCGGGGGGAAGGGCGTGCACTACGCCTTCGAGGTGATCGGCCAGCCCGCCACCATGCGACAGGCCTACGAGTGTTTGGCCAAGCGCGGGATGGCCGTGGTGCTGGGCGTCACGCCCATGACGGCCGAGGTGTCGGTCCCGGCGATGTCCCTGGTCTTTGAGGAGCGGATCCTGACCGGCTCGATCTACGGGGCGGGCAGCCCCCGGATCGAGATCCCCAAGCTGATTGATCTCTACCGCGCCGGGAAACTGAAACTCGACGAGTTGCTGACGCGCACCTACCCCTTCCGGCAGATCAACGAGGCGTACGCGGCCCTCGAGCGCGGCGAGCTGGCCCGAGGCGTGGTGATGTTCTAGCGGGGACCCCTCCCGCGGCGGCCATCTCCGCCCCTCCGCGCCTCAGCTCCTCCGGCTCGGCTCTCGGCTCGCGACTCTCGGCTCGTCCGGTATGTGCTCACCTTTGGCCTTGAATCTGCGAGCCGGTTCTTGGTACTCTACGCATGGTCTTGGGGATTCACTGAAAAAGGAGGTTCCCATGAAGCGATGGTGGTGGGTTGGAGCGGCGATGCTGGTGCTCGCCCTGGCTGGCCGTGGGGCGGCGCAGGAAAATGTCCTGGTCCTGTACGGCAGCCCGGACCGGGACTGGGTGGCCGCGGTGGCGGCCAAATTCGAGAAGGACACGGGGATCAAGGTGCAGTGGATCCGGGCCAGCAGCAACGAGATGTATGCCCGGATCGAGGCGGAGAAGGCGAACCCGAAGGGAGACGTCTGGTTCGGCGGGACCGGCGATCCCCATTTCGATGCGGCCGAGAAGGGGCTGACGGAGCCGTACTGTTCGCCCAGGATTGCCGAGCTGCGCGAGTTCATGCGGGATCCCATCGGCGGGTGCCGGACCCTCGGCCTGTACGCCGGACCGCTGGGGTGGGCCGTCAACGAGAGCATGCTGAAGAAACTGGGAAAGCCCATGCCCCAGACCTGGGATGACCTGGCCAAGCCGGATTACAAGGGCCTGATCGCCGTGGCCAACCCCAACACCTCAGGGACAGCCTACACGACCCTGGTGACGATCCTGCAGATGAAGGGCGAGGAGAAGGGTTGGGACTATCTGGCCAGGCTGCACAAGAACATCGCCCAGTATACCAAGTCGGGATCGGCGCCGGGGCAACTGGCCGGGCGAGGCGAGGTGGCCATCGCCATCATCTTCCTTCACGATGTGGTGATGTTCGCCGAGGAAGGCTTTCCGGTGAAAGCCATCTCTCCTGCGGATGGCACCGGGTACGAGATCGGCGGCCTGAGCCTGATCAAGGGGGCGCCCCACAAGGAGAACGCCAAGAAGTTCATTGACTGGGCCCTCTCCCCGGAAACCCAGGCCATCGCCAAGGACTTCCGGTCGTTCCAGCTCCAGTCCAACAAGAAGACGCCGCTGCCGTCGGTGGTCCTGAAGCACGGGGTGGACTTCGAGCACGTCAAGACCATCAAGTACGATTTCCTGTGGGCGGCGAAGAACCGGGACCGGATCCTGAAGCGCTGGACGGAGCAGATCTCCTCCCAAGCGCGATAGAACGTGAGGCGTGAAACGTGAGGCGTGAGGCGTCCCCTAACGTTTCACGCCTGACGCCTCACGACCTTAGGTGTGACGTGACCGCTGTGCGGAATCCCGCCTGCCTGGTGGGCGGGCTCGGCCTCCTCCTGACGACGGCCGCGGTGCCGTTCATCGCTCGCGAGGGGCAGGCCTTCGGGCTCGGGCGTGCCCACCTGCGATTGACCGCCCTGGCGCTCGCGGATCAGTTTCCAGGGTTCTGGCTCCTGGCGGCCCTGGCGGTCGCCTGGGTGGCCGCGGGCCTCCTCCAGGAGGAGCGCCCGCATGGCCCGGCGCTCTGGGGCGGGGTGGCGGGGTGTCTCCTGGTCGTCTGGCTGACGTGGATGGCTGGGGTCAAGCCCTACGCCTTCGGCCCCGGCGCCGTCCTGGCCCTGGCCATCTGCCTCGTCGTGCTGGCCTCGGGATTGTCCCGGGGCGCGGGGCTCCGGCCCGCCCTGTTCGTGGACACCCTGCGGAACTACAAGGCCTTCTGGCGGGTGCTGGGCAACAGTCTGGGATTGGCCGTCTTCGTCGGCGTCATCTCGACGTTGATCGGCCTGGCCTTTGCCCTGGCCGCCACGCGGTCCCGGTCGCGGATCACCGTCCTGTTGCGCTCGTTCTCCTTGCTCCCCCTGATCACGCCGCCCTTCGTGGTCGGCCTGGCCATCATCCTGCTCTTCGGACTGCAGGGTTTCATAACGAGCACGCTGCTTGGGTTGAAGACGCGGGGGATCTTCGGGTTTCCCGGACTGGCCCTGGCGCAGACGCTCTCGTTTGCGCCCGTGGCCTTCCTGGTCATCGCCAGCGTGGTGGAATCGGTCAATCCCGCCCTGGAGGAGGCCAGCCTGACCCTGCGGGCGGGACCGTGGGAGACATTCCGGAAGGTGACGCTGCCCTTGCTCCGGCCGGGACTGGCGAACGCCTTCCTCCTCACCATCATCGAGTCCCTGGCGGACTTCGGCAACCCCATCGTCCTGGGCGGGGAGTTCGAGGTCCTGTCCACCGAGATCTACTTCAGCATCATCGGCCGGTTCGACCAGACGCTGGCCGCGTCCCTGGGGATCGTCCTGCTGGCCTTCAGCCTGGCCACGTTCCTCTTGCAGCAGTGCTGGCTGGGCGAGCGGTCCTACGTCACGGTCACGGGCAAGCCTCCGTCGGGCAAGCCCATGCCCCTGCCGCGCGGCCTGGAGATCGGCCTGCTCAGCTTCTGCGCGGCCTGGTGCGTCTTCACCCTGGCGCTCTACCTGTTCGTCATCTACGGCGGGTTCGTAGAGATCTGGGGGATCAACAACGCGTTCACGCTGCGGCACTACCGCCAGCTTTTGCGCGACGGGATGGACGCGCTGAACACCACGCTGATCCTGGCGGGGATCTCCTCCCCCCTCACCGCGGCCGTGGGCATCCTGCTGGCCTATCTGGTGGTCCGGCACCAGTTTCCGGGCCGGGGCGCGCTGGAGTTCACCTCCATGCTCTCCTTCGCGGTCCCGGGTACCGTCATCGGCATCGGCTACATCATGGCCTTCAACCAGTCGCCGTTTCTCCTGACCGGGACGGCCACCATCCTGGTCATCTCGTTCGTCTTCCGGAACATGCCGGTGGGGATCCGGAGCGGCATCGCGGCCCTGGCGCAGATCGACCGGGCGCTGGAGGAGGCCTCGGTCACGTTGCGGGCGTCATTCGCCACGACGATCCGCCGGATCGTCCTCCCCCTGATCCGCCCGGCCATCATCTCGGCCCTGGTGTTCAGCTTCGTGCGGTCGGTCACCGCCATCAGCGCCGTGGTCTTCCTGGTCAGTGCGAAATGGCAGCTCTCCACCAAGGTCATCCTGGACCAGGCGGAGAACGGCCGGTACGGCCTGGCCACCTCCTACAGCACGGTCCTCATCGTGATCATGGCGTTGGCGATTGCGCTCATGTACCTGCTGGTGGGCAAGCGGGCCGCCGCGGGCGGCCTGGAGGGAGGAGGGCTGGCGTGACGGGGCAGGCAAATCCGCAGGCGGCCCGGGTCGTCCTGGAGCAGGTCAGCAAGCGGTTCGGGCAGACGCTGGCGGTGGACCAGGTGAGCCTGGCCATCGAGCCCGGCGAGCTGGTGACCTTGCTGGGACCCTCGGGCTGCGGCAAGACGACGACGCTGCGCATGGTGGCGGGCCTCGAGACGGTGGGCGGCGGCCGGATCTTCATCGGGGATGCCGAGGTCACGCACCTGCCCCCCAACGCGCGCGACGTGACCATGGTGTTCCAATCCTACGCCCTGTTCCCGCATCTCAGCGTCTTCGAGAACGTGGCCTACGGGCTCCGGGTGCTCAAGCGCTCCGAGGCGGAGGTGCAGCAGGCGGTGCGGAACGTCCTGGCGCTGGTGGGCATGCCCGGGCTGGAGGGCCGCAGCCCCAGCGCCCTCTCGGGCGGCCAGCAGCAGCGGGTGGCGGTCGCCCGCGCCCTGGTCATGCAGCCCAAGGTCCTGCTGTTCGACGAGCCGCTATCGAACCTGGATGCCAAGCTCCGCAAGCGGATGCGGGAGGAGATCCGCCTGCTCCAGCAGCGCCTGGGGATCACGGCCATCTACGTCACCCACGACCAGGCGGAAGCGCTGGCCATCTCGGACCGGATCGTGGTGATGGACCGGGGGCGGACGTCGCAGATCGGGAGTCCCCTGGAACTGTACAAGGCCCCCGCCAATCGGTTCGTCGCCGAGTTCATCGGCGAGGCCAATTTCCTGCCTGCGCAGCTCGAGTCGGTGGCAGACGGATGGGCGGGCATCCGGATCGGCCCCCAGCGCCTGCGCGTGCAGAGCCGGCCCCTGGCCGTCGGACCCGTGACGGTCCTGGCGCGGCCCGAGGCCATCCGGATCCAGACCGGCGGCGAGGGCCTGGCGGGAACGATCCAGAAGGTTTCCTACCTCGGCTCCTCCGCGGATTACACCGTCGAGACCGACCTGGGATCCGTCCTGGTCACGGATTACGCCATGCCGGGCGGCGTCCTCAGCGCGGGGACGGCGGTGCGCCTGGAATTCCTCCCCCACGGGGTGGTTCCGCTGTCCGGCCCCTGATGCCATTGCGGATTGCGGATTTCGAATTTCGGATTTAGAAATCGGCAATCCGCAATCGGCAATCCGCAATCCGAAATTGGAGGGCGGGTTTTTCCTTGACGGGCCGGGACGCGTCGCGCAGAATACGCGCCAACTTAAGAGCGTTCGGCTGTTCGGCGGTTCGGGTGTTCGATTGTTCCGGAGATTCTTGAACAGCCGAACTGCCGAACTGTCGAACGCCCGAACGTTTTTGGGGTGCGCACTCCGCATGACCGACATTCGTTTTGGCACCGACGGCTGGCGCGGGATCATCGCGGAGGATTTCACCTTCGCCAACGTCCGCCTGGTGGCACAGGCCATCGCCCGGCGGGTCCGCGCCGAGGTCGGGGGACGGACGCCCCACGTGCTGGTGGGCCACGATACCCGCTTCCTGTCCCGGGAATTCGCCCGGGCGGCGGCCGAGGCCATGGCGGGAGAAGGCGTGCAGGTGAGCCTGACGGCCGCCTTCGCGCCGACGCCGGCCTTCTCCTATGCCGTCGTGCGGCTCCGGGCGGCCGGGGCGGTGGTCATCACGGCGAGCCACAACCCGGCCGAGTACAACGGGGTCAAGTTCAAGTCCGGCTTCGGCGGATCGGCCCCCGTCGCGTTCACGCGGGGCGTGGAGGAGGAGATCCGGCGGCTCCAAAGGGAGCCGCCGAATTTCCAATTTCCAATTTCCAATTTCCAAATTGGTTCTTTTGATGCCCGAGAGCCCTGGCTGGACCGTCTCGAGGAGCTTGTGGACGTCGCGCGGATCGGCCGAAGCGGCATCCGGGTGGCGCTGGACGTCATGTACGGGGCGGGCCAGGGCCTCCTGGCCGGGCGCTTGCGGCGCGCCGGCGCGACCGTGCGCGAGCTCCACGGGGAGATCAATCCCGGCTTCGGCGGCCTCCATCCCGAGCCGATCCCCGCGTACATGGGCGCCCTCATGGACTGCGTGAAGGGTTGGGAGGGATCGGCGCTGCGGGTCGGGTTCGCCTTCGACGGGGACAGCGATCGCGTGGCCCCGGTGGACGAGGACGGGATCGTCGTGACCCCCCACCAGACGCTGGCGCTCCTGGTGCGCCACCTGGTCCAGCAGCGGGGCATGCGGGGGGCCGTGGTGAAGTCCGTGAACATCGGCCACCTGGTGGACGCGGAGGTGGAGGCCCTGGGCCTGCCCCTGGTGGTGACCCCGGTGGGGTTCAAGTTCATCGCCGAGGCCATGCGGAAGCACGACGCCGTGGTGGGCGGCGAGGAGAGCGGGGGGTTCGCCGTGCGGGGCCACATCCCGGAGCGCGATCCCGGCCTCATCAGCCTGCTGCTCCTGGAGTGCATGGCCATGACGGGGAAGTCCCTGGGTACCCTGGTGCGGGAGATGGAGGCGCAGCACGGGCCGCGCCGGTACGATCGCCTCGACCTCCGCTTGCCATCGCTGGAGGCACGGGACCACGTGGTGGCGGCCATCGAGGGCTCGCCGCCTGACCAGGTGCTGTCGCTGCCGGTGCGCCAGGTGGAGACGATGGATGGGGTCAAGCTGACCCGGGCGGACCACAGTTGGGTCATGCTGCGGGCCTCGGGGACGGAGCCGCTCCTGCGGATCTACGCCGAGGCCCCGACCGAGAACGAGGTGAACGCCCTGCTCGCGTGGGGCCGCGCCATGGCACTGGGCGGGGGGGACTAGGAGCGGCGCGCGAAATGGCTCCGGGAGCGTCGGATGCCTCGCGTCAGAGCGATGACCCGATCACGTATGAAATTATCACAGCCCGACTCCGAGGGGACGCGGAGCCATCCCATCGAGTTCGAGGTGAGGCCCTGGGGGAGCTTCAGCACGCTGGAGGAGGGTCCCGGCTACAAGATCAAGCGCCTGGTGGTCCAGCCGGGGTGCCGGTTGAGCCTGCAGAAACACCGCCACCGCGCAGAGCACTGGGTGGTGGTGGCGGGGACGGCGACGGTGATCAAGGGAAACCGGCGCCTCACGCTGCGAGGGCGGCAGTGCACCGTGATCCCACGGCAGGCCTGGCACCGGATCGAAAATCGCGGGCGGGAGCCGGTGGTGATCATCGAGGTGCAGCACGGGGCCTACCTCGGCGAGGACGACATCATCCGGAAGCAGGATGATTATGGGCGGATAGAGCCGCGAGCCGCGAGCCGCGAGCCGAGCAGGAGATCCAAGAAAGCGACGAGAGCCGCGAGCCGCGAGCCGCGCAAGCGGAGAATCGGGAAATGAAAAACTGACAACCGACAATTCAAAACCGGTCAAGGCTGGCTTTCGGTTTTCAATTGTCCGTTGTCGGTTGTCTGTTTTACATTGAGGTGAGGTCCAGGATGGACCGACTGTGGGTGGTCGTGCTGGCGGGGGGCAGCGGGGAGCGGTTCTGGCCGCTCTCCACGCCGGCGCACCCCAAGCAGTTCCCGCCCCTGCTGGAGGGACGGAGCTTTTTCCAGCACACCGTGGAGCGGGCCACGAGGCTGGTGGGCCAGGATCGGGTGCTGGTGGCCACGCGGCGCGACCTGCTGCCCATCGTGCAGGAGCAGTTGCCGGGCTTCCCCGTGGAGAACTGCGTCCTGGAACCCGCCGGCCGGGACACGGCCGCCTGCATCGGCCTGGCGGCCCTGGTCGTGGAACGCCGGGCGCCGGGCGCCTGCACGCTGGTCGCCCCCTCGGATCACTACATCCGGCCCTTCCACGCCTTCGAGGAGACAATCCGCCAGGGCCTGGCGCTCCTGGAGCGGGTGGACGGCCTGGTGACCCTGGGGATTCCCCCGACCCGGCCCGAGACGGGGTACGGCTACATCCTGGCCGGCGACGCCGTGCCGGAACATCCCGCCGCCCGGCGGTGCGAGCGCTTCACCGAGAAGCCGGACCGGAAGACGGCCGAACGGTTCGTGGCGGACGGCCGGTTCTACTGGAACAGCGGGATCTTCCTGTGGAGCGCCGCGACCATCCTCAAGGCCATGGCCCGGCATCTCCCGGATCACTGGAGGTGTCTGGAGACGATCCGGGCCGCCCTGGGAACGCTGGAGGAGAGCCGGGCCCTGGACGCCACCTTTCCCCGTATGCCCCGGGTCTCCGTGGACGTGGGGATCCTGGAGCGGGCGGAGAACGTGTACATGGTCCCCGCCACCTTCACGTGGGACGACGTGGGCGCCTGGAATGCCCTGGGCCGCATCCTCACCCCGGACGAGCATGGCAACGCGGTGGTGGGTCGCCACGTCGGTCGCGACAGCCAGGGGTGCGTGGTGTACGGAACGACCCGGCCCATCGGGACGATCGGCCTGCGGGACCTGGTGGTGGTGGAGACCCCCGAGGGGATCCTGGTCTGCCCCAAGGAGCGGGCCCAGGAAGTCAAGGACCTGGCGCGAATGCTGCGGGAGGCAGGAACGTGAGCACTCCGACGGCGGTGATCACCGGGATCACGGGGCAGGACGGATCCTATCTGGCCGATTTCCTTCTGGACAAGGGGTATCGGGTGGTGGGAATGGTCCGCCGGTCCAGCACCGAGAACTTCGAGCGCATCGAGCATCTCCGGGGCAAGCTGGAGATCTGCCAGGCGGACCTTCTGGACCAGCTCTCCCTGATCAATCTGCTGCGCCAGGTGCGACCCCGGGAGGTGTACAATCTGGCCTCCCAGTCCTTCGTCCCCACCTCGTGGGAGCAGCCGGTGCTCACCGGGGAATTCACGGCCCTGGGGGTCACCCGGATGCTGGAGGCGGTGCGGCTGGTGGACCGGGAGATCCGCTTCTACCAGGCGTCCAGCAGCGAGATGTTCGGCAAGGCCCAGGAGGTCCCCCAGACGGAGCGGACGCCCCTCTACCCCCGCAGCCCCTACGGGGTGGCCAAGGTGTACGGCCACTGGATCACGGTGAACTACCGGGAGAGCTACGGGATCTTCGCCTGCTCGGGCATCCTGTTCAACCACGAGTCCCCGCGGCGGGGCAAGGAGTTCGTGACCCGCAAGGTGACCGACGGGGTGGCCCGCATCAAGCGGGGGCTGGCGCGGGAGCTCTCCCTGGGCAACCTGGAGGCCCGGCGGGACTGGGGCTATGCCGGCGACTACGTGGAGGCCATGTGGCTGATGCTCCAGCAGCCCCGGCCGGATGATTACGTGATCGCCACCGGCGAAACCCACGCGGTACGGGAATTGTGCGAGATCGCCTTTGCCCGGGCCGGCCTCAACTGGCAAGAGCATGTCGTCGTGGACCCGAAGCTCGTGCGCCCGGCGGAGGTGGACCTGCTGCAGGGAGACGCCTCCAAGGCCAAACGGGTCCTGGGGTGGCAACCTCGCGTCTCCTTCCGGCAGCTCATCGAGATGATGGTGGATGCCGACCTCGAGCGGGTGGGCGCCTGGCGCCCTCCGCTCGGCAATGAAAAACTTCAAACGGACAACTGACAACGGACAACCGAGTCCAAGTTGGCCGGTTTGCCATTGTCGGTTTTCCGTTTTCAATTGAGCGGGAGTGATCATGAACGTGTGCGTGATTGGGACGGGCTACGTGGGGCTGGTGACGGGCGCCTGCCTGGCGGAGATCGGGCACCAGGTCGTCTGCATGGACGACGATGCCCGCAAGATCGAGATCCTGCTCTCAGGCGGCATGCCGATCTACGAGCCGCACCTGGAGGGGATGGTCAAGCGGAGCCGTGCCGCCGGCCGCCTCCACTTCACGACCGACGTGGGGGAGGCTGTCCGCGAGGCCACGGTGATCTTCATCTGCGTGAACACGCCACCGCTCCCCGATGGGGAGGCGGACCTGACCTACGTGGAGCTGGCGACGCGCCGGATCGCCGAACACGCCACGCATAGCCCCCTCATCACGGAGAAGTCCACGGTCCCGGTCCAGACCGGGGCCTGGATCGAGAAGACCCTGGCCATCTACGGCAATCGGCCCGGCGTGGAGTTCGACGTTGCCAGCAACCCCGAGTTCACCCGCGAGGGAATGGCGGTGGAGGATTTTCTGCATCCGGATCGGATCGTGGTCGGGGTGTCCACGGCCCGGGCCGAGCAGATCCTGCGGGAGCTGTACGCCCCCATCGTGGCGGGGCGGTTCCGGTGCCCCATCCATGCCGATTGCCGGCAGGATCGGGCCGTGCCGTTCCTGGTCACGGACCTCCGGAGCGCCGAGCTGATCAAGCATGCCTCCAATTCGTTCCTGGCCATGAAGATCTCCTTCGCCAATGCCCTGGCAGATGTGTGCGAGCTGGCGGGGGGAGACATCCTCCAGGTGGCCGAGGGGGTGGGGCTGGACAAGCGAATCGGGCGGGCCTTCCTGAACGCGGGGATCGGGTTCGGGGGGTCCTGCTTCCCCAAGGACCTGAAGGCCTTCGTCAAGATCGCGGAGAGGAGCGGCCACGACTTCGCGCTGCTCAGAGAGGTGGACCGGATCAACGAGCGGCGGCGCGAGATGGTGCTGGAGAAGTTGAAGCGGGCCCTCTGGATCCTGCGGGGGAAACGCATCGGCTTGCTGGGACTGGCGTTCAAACCGAATACTGATGACGTTCGCCAGGCTCCGGCGCTCGCCATCGCCCGCCGGCTGCTGGAGGAGGGGGCGGAGGTCCGCGGGTACGATCCCCAGGCGGCGAGCAAGGCGCGGCAGGTGATCCCCACACTCACGATCTGTGCTGACCCGTATGAAGTGGTGGCCCAGGCCGAGGCCGTGATCCTCTGCACCGAGTGGGCCGAGTTCCTGGCGCTGGACTGGCCGCGGATGAAGGGCCAGATGGTGCGGCCCCTGATCCTGGACGGGCGGAACGCTCTGGACCGCGAGAAGCTCATCTCCTTCGGCTTCGAGTACATCGGCATCGGGAGGTAGATCCTTGGTGAGCCGAGAGCCGCGAGGCGTGAAACGTGAGGAGTGAAACGTGAGGCGTGAGGCGGAAAGCGGAAAGCGGAAGGCGGCAGGCAGGGGGCAGGGAGCCGAGAGCCGAGAGACAGGGACGCGCTCATGAGTCGAGGGCCGCGATCGCTCGTCACGGGCGGGGCCGGATTCCTGGGATCACACCTGTGCGACCGGCTGATCCAGGAAGGCCACGAGGTGATCTGCATTGACAACCTGATCACCGGCGACATGGATCACGTGGCCCACCTCCTGGGGCATGCGGGCTTCCGGTTCATCAAGTACGATGTGACCGAGTACCTCTATGTCGAGGGCCCGTTAAACTACATCCTCCATTTCGCCTCGCCTGCCAGCCCGGTGGACTACCAGCGCCTGCCCATCCAGACGCTGAAGGTGGGATCGCTGGGCACTCACAAGGCGCTGGGTCTGGCCAAGGCCAAGGGGGCGCGGCTCCTCTTGGCCTCGACGTCCGAGGTCTACGGCGATCCCCAGGTCCATCCCCAGCCGGAGAGCTACTGGGGCCACGTGAACCCGGTGGGCCCGCGCGGGGTGTATGACGAGGCCAAGCGCTTCGCCGAGGCCATGACCATGGCCTACCACCGGTACCACGGGGTGGAGACCCGGATCGCCCGGATTTTCAACACGTTCGGCCCCCGCATGCGGCCGCACGACGGCCGGGTCGTGTCGAACTTCCTGATGCAGGCCCTGGAGGGCCGGCCGCTCACGGTGTACGGGGACGGGACGCAAACCCGGAGCTTCTGCTTCGTCTCGGACATGGTGGACGGGCTGTTCCGCCTCCTCATGTCGTCAGGGGTGGAACCGGTCAACCTGGGCAATCCGGCGGAGCGCAGCATCCGGGACCTGGTGGCCGCCGTGGAGGCCATCCTGGGCCGGCGGCTGGAGGTGACCTTCAACCCGCTGCCGCAGGACGATCCTCGGGTCAGGCGTCCCGATATCACCCGCGCCCGGGAACGCCTGGGGTGGGAGCCCAAGGTCGAACTGGAGGCCGGCCTCCGCGAGACGATCGCCTACTTCCGGGGGAAGGGGGTGGGTGCGTGATCGCCCTTCCCTCCGCGGGTACCGCCTGATGTCCGGCTGTTGAATTCGCAGCGGAAATCGGGTAGCGTAGGCGGCGATCCGTCGCGGGGTTTCCCCCGATCGCCCATGGGCCACCCATGCCGCAACGGTTGAGCGTGGCACAGACCTCACTGGTACGTCACATCGCCCGTTTCCCCCGCTGTCGCGTCCTGATCCTGGGGGACGTGATGCTGGACGAGTACATGTGGGGGAGCGTGTCCCGCATCTCTCCCGAGGCCCCCGTGCCCGTGGTGGCGGTGCGCTCCGAGAGCGTGAAGGTTGGCGGCGCCGGGAACGTGGCCGCCAACGTGGCCGCCCTGGGGGGGCAGGCCAGCCTGATCGGGTTGGTGGGCAACGACGCGGCGGCGGAACGGCTCTGCCACGAGCTGGAGCTGGCGGGGGTCAAGAGCGACGGGCTGATCGTGGATGGGTCCCGGCCCACCACCATCAAGAGCCGGGTCGTGGCCGGCAGCCAGCACGTGGTCCGCTTCGATCGGGAGAGTGATGCGCCCGCATCGCGGGCGATCCAGGCGCGCCTGCTGGGGGCGGTGCGGGAGCGGTTGCCATCGGCGGACGCGCTACTGATCTCGGATTACGCGAAGGGCCTGGTGGGTCCCGGACTGGTGCGCGACGTCCTGGCGCTGGCCGCCCGGCAGCGCCGGCTGGTGGCGGTGGATCCCAAGGTGCAGCACCTGTCGCTGTTCAAGGGGGTCACGGTGGTCGCGCCGAATCATCACGAGGCGGCTGCGGCCGCGCGTCTCCCGGTGCGGAGCGAGGCGGATCTCATCCGGGTGGGCCGGGTGCTCCTGCGGCGATTGAAGACTCGGGCCGTGCTCATCACCCGCGGGGAGCAGGGGATGTCGCTGTTCGAGGCGGGAAAGCCGGCGGTGCACATCCCGACGGTGGCCCGGGAGGTGTACGACGTGACCGGGGCGGGAGACACCGTGATGGGGGCGCTCAGCCTGGCGCTGGCGGCCGGGGCGGACATGCACGGGGCGGCCGTGATCGCCAATTACGCCGCCGGGGTGGTCGTGGGGAAGCGGGGCACCGCCACCGTGACCCGCGCGGAGCTGGAGCGGGCCCTCCGGGACGGACGGCTATAAATGCGGAACACCCAGAGGGTACCCGAATTGGGAATGCGGAATAGAGAACGCACACCACGGACGCATGGGTCGGTCTTTCATCGGGGATTCCACATTCGGGCACCCCTTGGGTGTTCCGAATTCCGCATTGGGCGAACGCCATGAGCCACGAGCTCCACGGCGTTCGCGCGCGGGTGGTCGGCCTGATCCCGGCCCGATATGCGTCCAAGCGCTTTCCCGGCAAGGCCCTGGCGGACCTCTGCGGCAAGCCGCTCCTCCAGCACGTGGTGGAGCGAGCCAGCCAGGCGAAGAACCTATCCGAGGTCGTGGTCGCCACCGACGATATGCGGATCGCCGATGCGGTGCGGCGCTTCGGGGGGAAAGTCCAGATGACGGCCCCGACCCACCCGTCGGGGACGGATCGCATCGCCGAGGTCGCCCGGGACCTGGCGTGCGACCTGGTGGTGAACATCCAGGGGGACGAGCCGCTGATCATCCCGGCCGAGATTGACGCCGCGGTGGCGCCGCTGCTCCAGGATCCGGCCATCCCGATGGGGACCCTGGCCTGCCCACTGCCCGTGGCGCAGGCGGCGGATCCCAACGCGGTCAAGGTGGTCGTCGGGACCAATGGGTTCGCGCTCTACTTCTCCCGGGCGCCGATTCCCTACCTGCGGGACGGGCACGCCGGCGGGGCGAGCCCGTACCTCCTGCACGTCGGGCTGTACGTGTACCGGCGGGAGGTGCTGTTGCGCCTGGCGAGTTTGCCGCCGACCCCCCTGGAAGAACGGGAGCGGCTGGAACAGCTCCGGGCGCTGGAGCACGGCATCCGGATCCGCGTGGTGATGACGGACCACCCCAGCCTCGGCGTGGACACGCCCGAGGACCTGGACCGGGTCCGGCGGATGATGACCGGCTGACCCAATGCGGAATGCGGAATTCGGAATGCGGAATGTCGACCCAATACGGAACGCTCCGTGCTCTGGTTCATTCCACATTCCGCATTCGCCATTCCGCATTTGACGTGGAGGGTGCATGGAGACCAAGTTCATCTTTGTGACCGGAGGGGTGCTCTCGTCCCTGGGGAAAGGGCTGGCCTCGGCCTCCATCGGCTGCCTGCTGGAAAGCCGCGGTTTCCGGGTCACGCTGCTCAAGTGCGACCCGTACGTCAACGTGGATCCCGGGACGATGAGCCCGTTCCAGCACGGAGAGGTCTTCGTGACCGACGACGGGGCGGAAGCGGACCTGGACCTGGGCCACTACGAGCGATTCACGGAGGCCCGGCTGACCAGGGACAGCAACATCACCACGGGGCAGATCTATTTCTCGGTCATCACCAAGGAGCGGCGGGGTGACTATCTGGGCGGGACCGTCCAGGTCATCCCCCACATCACCGACGAGATCAAGCGCGGCATCCTGCGGGTCGCCAAGGACGTGGACGTGGTCATCGTGGAGGTGGGCGGCACCGTGGGGGACATCGAGGGCCTGCCGTTCCTGGAGGCCATCCGCCAGCTCAAGGCGGACGTGGGGCGCGAGAACACGCTCTATGTGCACCTGAGCCTGGTGCCCTTCATCACGGCCGCGGGGGAGCTGAAATCCAAGCCGACGCAGCACTCGGTCAAGGAGCTCCTGGAGATCGGGATCCAGCCCGACATCCTCCTCTGCCGGGCGGACCGCGACCTGCCCAAGGATCTGAAGAAGAAGATCGCCCTCTTCTGCAACGTCTCGGAGAAGGCCGTCATCACCGCCAAGGACGTGAGCACGATCTACGAGGTGCCCCTGGTCCTCCATCGCGAGGGGCTGGACGAGATCGTGGTCCGCATGCTGGGCCTGCCGGAAGGGCCCCAGGACCGCTCGGCCTGGGAACGGGTGGTCCACACCCTCACCCACCCGACCCGCCGGGTCAGCATCGCCGTGGTGGGCAAGTACCTGGAGTTGCGCGACGCCTACAAGAGCCTGAACGAGGCCATCACCCACGGGGGGATCGCCAACGACTGCCAAGTCACCATCAGGCCGGTGGACGCGGAGAAGATCGTCCTGGTGCCCGGCGGCTTCGGCACCCGGGGCATCGAGGGGAAGATCGCGGCCATCAACTATGCCCGGGAGGAACTGGTCCCGTTCTTCGGGATCTGCCTGGGGATGCAGTGCGCGGTGATCGAGTTCGCGCGACACGTGTGCGGCCTCAGCGGGGCCAACAGCCGGGAGTTCGATCCCCACACGCCCCATCCGGTGATCGACCTGTTGCCGGATCAGCGCGGGATCACCAACCTGGGCGGGACCATGCGCCTGGGGGCCTACCCCTGCCGCCTGGTCAAGCCCTCCAGGGCCAGTGAGGCCTACGATGCCCAGGAGATCTCCGAGCGGCACCGGCACCGCTACGAGGTGAACAACGAGTACCGCGAGGTCCTGGAACGCCAGGGCCTGCTGCTCAGCGGCTTCTCCCCGGACGGGAACCTGGTGGAGATGGTCGAGCTGCCGTACCATCCGTGGTTCGTGGGAGGCCAGTTCCACACCGAGTTCAAGTCGCGGCCGAGGCGCCCCCACCCGCTGTTCCGGGAGTTCATCCGGGCGGCGCTGGCCTATCAGGAACTGAAAACAGCGCAATGAAAAGTTGTCGGTTGTCAGTTTGAAATTTTTCATTGAGCGAGGGCTGCATGAGCGGTGAGGTGCAGGTCGGTTCGGTACGAATCGGGGGCGGGAATCCGCTGGCCCTCATCGCCGGGCCCTGCGTCATCGAGGATGAATCCCACCTCCTGCGTGTGGGCGAGCGGCTGCTGGACATCTGCGGGACGGCCGGCGTCCCGCTGATCCTGAAGGCCTCCTTCGACAAGGCGAACCGCACCTCGCATCGGTCCTATCGCGGTCCGGGACTGGCCGAGGGGCTCCGCATCCTGGCCCGGGTTCGGGCGAAGCTGGGGATCCCGATCCTCTCGGACGTGCACGAGAGCGGCCAGGTGGGGGCGGCGGCCGAGGTGCTGGACATCCTGCAGATCCCGGCGTTCCTGTGCCGCCAGACGGACCTCCTGCTGGCGGCGGGACGGACGGGGAAGCCGGTGAACGTGAAGAAGGGACAGGTCCTGGCACCCGGAGACATGCGGAACGTGGTGGAGAAGATCCGATCCACGGGGAACACCCAGATCCTCCTGACGGAGCGGGGGTCCAGCTTTGGCTACAACAACCTCGTGGTGGATATGCGGGGGCTGCCGATCATGCGCGGGCTGGGCGTGCCGGTGATCTTCGACGGGACGCACAGCGTTCAGTTGCCCGGGGGGGCGGGGACCGCCTCGTCGGGCCAGCGGGAGTTCGTGGCGCCCCTCGTCCGCGCCGCGGTGGCGGCCGGGTGCGACGGCCTGTTCCTGGAGGTCCATCCCGATCCCGATCGCGCCCCGTCGGATGGCTCGACCATGCTCCCCCTGGATGCCCTCCCCCCGCTGCTGGCCGAGGTGACCGCCATCGCCCGCGCGCTGGCCCGTGCGGTCTAGCATCATGCGTCAGATATTCGCTGGCCGTCGCCCGCGTCTTCTGTCCGTCAGAGGCATCCTGGCGGCCCCGTGAGCAAATCTGTCATGGGCCGCACTGGCGCTCCGGGAAAAATCCTCGTCCGGTCTCCGAACTGGATCGGAGAGCAGATCCTGGCCTATCCCTTCTTCCACTACCTGCGCCAAGCTTTTCCGCGGGCCCACATTACCGCCGCCTGCGTTCCCTGGGTGGAGTCGGTCCAGTTCCGCGTCCTTCTGGATGAGGTTCTCGTGCTGCCAAAACGGGAGGGCCATTCCCCTCTCGCCAGGCTGAGGGAGATCGAGGGAGCCGCCAGGATGCTCCGGAAGGCAGGGCCCTGGGATCTGGGAGTCTGCCTTCCCAACTCGCTCTCCTCGGCATGGATGATGTTCCGGGCGGGCGTTCGGGTGCGCCGAGGCTACAAGCGGGATGGGCGTGGGATGCTTCTCAATGAGGGACTCCCGTGGGAAGCAGCCGCGTCCACGCACCGCGCAGAAGCCTATGTCCTCCTCCTCCCTCCGGAAGCGCGGCCGGACCGCCCCATTGAGGAGTTCTGGGGAACTCCTCCCGAGAATGATCTGGGCCCTGGGTTGCCCGGTGTGGCGGCGCGGTTCGACCCATCAAGGCACTGGCCCATGGCTGAGCCAATTGACCCGCCCCATGGTCCGTACTGGGTTCTGGCGCCTGGGTCCAAGGCGGAATCTCGCCGCTGGCCCGAGGGGTATTTTGCCGCGCTGGCCCGCCTGATCGCCGAGGAGACCGGATGGACCGGGATCATCGTGGGCGGGCCAGGCGAGGGAACGGTGGCGGTTCGGCTGAGCCAGGATCCCGGAACGAAGCTGCTGGATTGGACCGGGCGGGGAACGGTTGCCTCGTATTGGAGGCTCTTCGCTGGCGCCAGGTTCACGGTCAGTAACGACTCCGGGTTGGCCCATGTGGCGTCCCTGTGCGGCTCCCCTGTGCAGATCGTGTGGGGGGCGGGGGATCCCAGGCGCACGAGGCCACTGGGCCCCGGCATGGTCCGCATCGCATTCAACCCGGTGCCCTGCTGGCCATGCGGGCGGAACACATGTTCACAGCCACAGGCGACCCAGGTGCAATGTCTTCGGGGAATCTTGCCAGAGGTCGTGTGGCGCGAGCTCAAGACCTTCTGCGGGAGTGCCTGGTGCGCTGAGCCCGCAAGAGGAGCCATGGCACCTTCCCCGTGGGGACCGCAACCCCCCCGGTGACGTGGGACTCACATGGCCCAGTATCTCCGCCTGCTGAAGTACGCTCTGCCCTATCGGGGGCGGATCGCAATTTCGATCGGCTGTCTCCTGATCGCCTCGCTCCTCAACGCGGTCTCGGTGGCCTCCCTCCAGCCGGTATTTGACGGGCTGTTCGGGGGGGAGGGGAGCCGGCAGCTCTTGAGCCTGCC